>DASZXM010000381.1:0-13814 GCA_035546415.1 Pseudonocardiaceae bacterium | reverse complement strand
CAGCCCGCCGTCCTGGGCATGGTCGACGCGCTGCGGACGGCAGCGGCCGCCGTGTGAGCTGGGCGCGTGTGAGCCGGGGCGCCGTGAGTCAGGTGCGCGTGAGTCGGGAGGCCGTGAATCGGGCGCGTGTCAGTCGAAACGCCGTGAATCGGGGCGCTGTGAGTTGGTGCTGTGAGTTGAGGTCAGCCGTGCCGGCCGGCCTTGCCGACCACGGCGACGTTGTCGATCAGCACCGCGCCGTTCTGCTCGACGAACGTGAACTCGTAGGTGTTGTCCGTGGCCTTGCCGTTCTGCGGCTGCACACGCACCTTCGCGCGGACGTGCCCGGCGCCGTGCGGGAGGATCGCGCCGAGTGTCACGTTCCGCACCGTGCTCCAGGTCTGCTGGTACGCGCCGAGGCCGCCGCTGGCGGCCTGCTCCTTCGGTGTCAGCAGTTGGAAGGACTGGGCGGACTGGCCGGGTAGCAGCCCGAAGTACGTGTGCAGGACCACCGACTCGGCCCCGAAGGTCGGTGTCTCGTTCATCCCCGCCGGAGGCGCGTCCACGGTGGTCGGGTCGGTCGACACCTGCGTGAACACGGTGGACGTCGTGGTCGGCAGGGCCGACGGCAGCGGCTGGTCGGCCATGGACGGGTCGGCCGTGCTCAGTCCCAGGCTGGGCAGGGACGCGTTGTCGCCGGACGTGTCCACGAACGCGTTGGCCACCAGGATGCCGATCAGCGCCGCCGCCACGATCGCCAGCGCCGTCAACAGCCGCTTGCGCCACGGCGGTGCGGTGGTGGACTGGCCGGGGTAACCGGCTGGCCCGCCGGGTCTGCCCTGCGGTCTGACCTGGTACGGCCGAGGCGGCGTGGGCGGCGCGTGGTGCACCTGTGGCTGCCACGTGCGCACCGTCGACGGGTCCACTTCCGGCCGGGGCGGCGTCGGCGGGCCGGGGTCGGGCATCGGCATCGGTGTCGGCCCCGTGCTCGGGCCCAGCACCGGTCCGGCCGTCTGACCTGCGGCGATGGCGCTGAGCGCGCGCATCACCTCGGACATCGTCGGCCGGTCGTTCGGGTTGGCCCGCAGCATGTGCATCAGCAGCGCAGTCAGCGGCCCGGCCTGGCGCGGCGGCATCGTCCGGCACGCGGCGACAGCGTGCAGCAGTGCGAGGGTGTTCTCACCCAGCCCGAACGGCGGGTGGCCCTCCACGGCCGCGTACATGGTCGAGGCCAGTGAGAACACGTCCGACGGCGGTCCGGGCGACTCGCCCTTCGCCACCTCCGGCGCCAGGTACGCGGGCGTACCGGCGAGCATGCCGGTCGCCGTCACCGTGACGTCCCCGGTGGCACGGGAGATGCCGAAGTCGGTGATCTTCACGGTGCCGTCGTCGGCGAGCAGCACGTTGCCCGGTTTGATGTCGCGGTGCACGATGCCGGCCTGGTGCGCGGCCGTCAGGGCGGTCGCGACCTGCGCGCCGATCCGGGCCACCTCCTGCGGGGGCAGCGGCCCGCGCGCGTCCAGCACGGCCGACAGGCTCTGGGACGGCACGTACTCCATGATCAGCACGGGCTGGCTGTCGTCCTCGACGACGTCGTACACGGCGACCGCGTTCGGGTGCTGCAGCCGGGCCGCGATCCGGCCTTCCCGCATCGCCCGCTCCCGGGCCTCGTGCGCGTCAGCGGCCGACAATCCCGGCTGCAAGAGCAGTTGCTTGAGTGCGACCGTGCGGTGCAGGCGCTCGTCGTGCGCCTGCCAGACGACGCCCATCGCCCCGCTACCGATGTGTTCGGTCAACCGGTAACGGTCGGCGATCAGCCGACCTACCTCACTCACCAGGGCTCCCGACTGTCTTCGACATAGCTAGGCTGAACCCTAACGGGTGAACATAGTGTGACGGTCGGTAGCTCGACCCGGGTGGCCGTCACCGTTTCTTGTTGGCCACAGCACCGACTGCCGCGTTTCCCGCTCCGCCCGACGCCGTGGTCGTCGCCGACGTCGTGGTGACCGGGGGTGTCGTGGTCGTCGTCGGCTGCTGCGTGGTCGTCGTCGGCTGCTCGGTGGTCGTGGTGGTCGTGGTGGTCGGCTGCTGGGTGGTCGTCTTCTCGAACGTCCTGCTGTGCGTGACCACCGGCGGGACCTGCGCCTCGTCCGTCAGCGTCGGTACCGTGACCTGCTGGAAGTTCGGCTGCGTAGGGCCGTCGTCGACCGTCTGCGGACCGGTGCCCGGCCCGTTGGCGTTGTTGGTGAGCAGCAGCACAGCGGCCAGCACCGCGGCGGCCGCGACGCCGACGCCTGCCAGCACCATCGCGCGCCTGCTGCGCCGCGGCGGCGGTGCCACACCAGGACGGCTGGTGGTGGTGCCCGGCGGCCGGACCGCCGTGCCACCACCCCGGGTGCCCGGGCCGTACGGGCGGACCGTGGTCACCGCGCGGGTGCGGTCCATCGGGCCGGCCAACAGCCCCGGTGCCACGGCTGTCGCGGCCTGCATCCTGGCCAGCGTGTCCGGGCCCATCGTGATGTCCGGGCGCTGGCCCCTGGCCACCTGGTCCAGCCAGCGGGCGGCGGTCAACGCCGTCGGCCGGGCCTCCGGGTCGGCGTTGAGCAGCTCGACCAGCACCTCGGTGAGGATGCCGGCCTGCTGCGGCGGGTTGATCCGGCCGGCGGCCACGGCGTGCAGCAGGCCGAGCGTGTTCTCGCTCAGCCCGAACGGCGGTTCGCCCTCCACAGCCGCGTACAACGTCGACCCGAGGGAGAACACGTCGGCAGGCGCCTCCGGCGGCCGGCCGTAGGCCACCTCGGGCGCCAGGTAGGCGGGGGTGCCGGCGATCAGGCCGGTCTTGGTGACGGCCACGTCACCGGACGCGCGGGAGATACCGAAGTCGGTGATCTTGACGGTGCCGTTCTCGCCGAGCAGCACGTTCGCGGGCTTGATGTCGCGGTGCACGATGCCGGCCTGGTGCGCGGCGACCAGGGCGTGCGCCACTTGGGCGCCGATCCGGCCGACCTCCTCGGGCTGCAGCACACCGCGCTCGGTCATCTCGGCGGCCAGGCTGCGGGACGGCACGTACTCCATGACCAGCCAGGGCGCGTTGTCCTCGTCGACGACGTCGAAGACGCTCACCGCGTTGGGGTGGTGCAGGCGGGCCGCGATCCGGCCCTCACGCATCGCGCGCTCGGTCGCCTCCTCGGCCTCCGCGGGGTCGAGGCCGGGGCTCAGCCGCAGCTGCTTGACCGCGACGGCACGGCGCAGCCGCTCGTCGTAGGCCTGCCATACGACGCCCATGGCGCCGCTGCCGATCCGCCGGTCGAGGCGGTAGCGGCCACCTACGAGGCGTCCTTCTTCTGAGGTCACCCGAGAGCCCCCAACGAGGTCATGAGTCGCGCCGGCAAGTGTCCACCGACGGCCGGCCACCGCGGCCAGCCGCGTGACAGGTACCCGGTCGAGTCACTCAGCACAGGGTATGTGGTTTACCCACTGTGCCCAGGTATAACCCCGGACTCGCCCGGATGGTCTAGCTGCTGGGGTCGTCAGGCTACCGGAAACCCTCCGGGCGAGTTGTCAGCCGTGCTGCGCGGACAGCAGTTCCGCACCGTTGATCAGCGGAGCGTCACCACCTGAGACGTGCAGCAGTTCGACGACCCGCACCCACGAGCCGTCCGGTTCCAGCATGCGGACCACGGCCTGGACCGTGTGGTCGGACGTCTGCCGGACGCTGTCCACCTCGATCCGCGACATGGAGTCCCACGCCTCGTCGAAACCGGACGAGTCGGACAGCATCGACGGAGTCAGCAGGTTCGCGGCGAGGCTCGGGTCGGTGGCGACCAGTTGATAGAAGGCGCGGACCACGTCCTCGGGCGTAGCCAGGCTGGGGTGCGGTCGGACGGAAGGCCGCGGTTCGGTGGGCGCCGCGTGACCGACGATGGTGCCGCTGGCGTGGCCGGTGATCGCCTTGGCCATCGGATTCGGATGGGTGGTCGGTGTGGTGCCGGGGTGGCCGCCGGACAGTTGCGCGGCGACGGTGTCCGGGCGGAGCGCGCCGATACCGGTGAGCACCGAGGTCTCCGGTCTGCTGGTCGCGTCGGCCGTCGGCGCCCGGTGGGTGAGCGTGGACGCGGCATACACCGATCCGCACAGGGCGAGCGAGCCGAGGGCCAGCCCGGCCAGCTTGGCACCGCGGGACAGCCAGCCCCGGTGGTGGTCGGGCTGTTCCTGGGCGCTGCCGAGGAGGTCGTCCATGAACTGGACGGTCGCCTCCTCATCGGCGGACGGGATGCGGACCGGCCCCTGCTGGCGCCTGATCAGATCCACGACCGTGATCGAACCGGCCTCATGCCGGTGTCCGGTGTTCGGACGATCCACGCGTTGCCTCCGTGCGCGTCGTGCTCCGGGCAACTCGTACCGTGTGTCGATTGCTTTGTGCCAGTGTCTGTCGGCGGATCACACTTCTGTGGCGACAAACGGTCGTACGCCATCACTCACTTGGAGCAGTGATTGCCTATTCGGATGTGAGCACGGTGATCACTCACCCGGCCGGGCTCGCACCTGCGGTTTGTCCTACTTGCCGATATTCACGATCTTCGGATCGCCCGTCAGAGTGAATTGCAGCGTGACGCGTTGCGTGCTCGTAGTGCCGTCCTTACCGACGACCCGGACAACGCTGACGGTCAGACCGCTGTTCGGATCGAGAGAGATACTTCGCACACTTATCGACGAGAGGTTGCGGTATTTCTGTTCGATCACCGCGGCGACGTCGTCCTTGGCGGTGTCGACGGCCAGGCCGGCCGCCGCTTTGGCGTTCGACGTCACCTCGGCGAAGAACGTCTGCGTCCGCTTGATCAGCTTCACCGGGTCGACGACCGGGTCGCCGTTGCCGGTCACGATCGTGTCGACCGGCGGCAGCGTGGCGACCACCGGGTTCGACGCGGGCGGCAGCCCCGTGGTCCGCGCGGGCGCGGTGCCGACCGCCCTGCGGGCCGTGGTCAGCGGGGACGTGTCACCCACGTCGGCGACCACGTCGGTCGCCGCCTGTGTGGTCGCCGGCTGATGTCCACGGCCGGTCGGCCGGGGCACGCCGGTCGTGTCGCCGATCGCGGCCAGCGGGGAGCCGTCCGGGAAGTACGGCATGGCGGTCAGGCGGCGCGCCTCGTGCGGACACATCAGAACGGCGCCGATCGCGAGCAGCCCGGCCAGTGCGGCGACGGACGCGACAACGGTGAACCAGGCCGCGCGCCGCCAACTGCGCGGCGGTGTGACGGACGCCGGAATGGTGCCCAGGTTGAACATGCCGAGCCCGGTATCGAGTGGATCGCCGTCACCCTCGCCGTCGCCGGCGGCCTCATCCATGTCGACCGGTTCGCCGCCGGCCGTTCGGGTGCGCCGTTTGAGGACGGTGCCATTCTGTTCGGTGCCGTTCTGTTGGGCGCCGTCCTGCGCGTTGCCGGCGTGCGCGCCGCCGCTGGACCTGCCCGTCGCTCGCACCGTCGGCACGCCCCCGACGGCGGCCGAGCTGTTCGCCGATGGGCCGGTCTCGGCCGTCGGCCCCACTTCCGGGCGGCTGTGCCTGTTCAGCGCCCGCCTGACGCCGGAACGCTTGCGCGCCAAGGCTTTCGTCGATTCCCGTGCCGGCCATGCCGGCGCCTTCTCGTCGCGCCGGTGCCGCCCCTGACCCGCTGCTGCCTGCTCCGGGTTGCCCGCGGAGCCCAATCCGCTGCCCATGTATGCATTGACCCCCGTTACCCGACTCTCTGACGCCGAACCCCACCCGCTCAGGCAGGTTTCACCACTGTGGGCGCACCGACGTCACGCTGTGCGACCACAGCGGGACGGGCGTCAAGAGGGGCTACTGGAAGGAGCGCACGGGACACCCCGTCAGAAATGTCCACTGTCACTCGCGCCAGCGTAAGTGGGGTGACCCCGTCCGGCCTGCCAGGTGGCCGGTCTCACGCCGTTTTCCACACGGATGAGTGACGAACGGGGCCGGCGACCGCGGTGGTCGCCGGCCCGGCGTGTCGCGGCGGGTCAGCCGCCGGTGCGGAACTTCTCCCGCGTCGTCTGCAGCGCCTTCGTCGCCACCGCACCGGAACCCAGTGCGATGAGGATGGCGAACGTGTCGGCGACACCACCGCCGAGCGTCAGCAGCAGGGCGAGCAGCGCGGTGCCCGTGGTGCCGGCGGCCAGCGCCCACCGACTGCGCACGTAGTTCGCGATCGGCTCACCGCCGGCACGCCGGCCGGCGGCGGAGCCGAGCATGTAGAGATAGCCGTCGTTGGCTATGGCCGCGACGAGGCCGGCCAGAGCGATGATCGTGGCGATGATGCCGAACAGGCCTTCGAACATGCTTCCAGTGTGCTCTCGTTCGACGCCGGCTCGCCATCAGTGATCGCCCCGAGCCGACCCGGAGGACCCTGAAGATCAGCGACCGAGCCGACCGCGGCCCAGATTCAGCAGCACCATGGCCAACTGGCGGCCCTCCGGGCCGAGCTCCCGGTAGCGCGCGAGCACGTCCATCTCCCGGTTGACCACGATCCGCGTGCCGCCGGACGCCATCCGCGTGGCGCCGATCTGCCGGGACACCTCGGTACGCCGTTTGACCAGCCGCAGGATTTCCGCGTCGAGGTGGTCGATCTCGGCGCGGAGCTGGCCGATCTCCGGCGGGCTCGCCGGGGTGCTCGGCTCGGACGGCTCGGTGGCGTTCTCGGTGACGTTCATTTCCTTCGGTCCTCCGGGTCTTCTTCGCGAGGAGTCCGGTGCCGGACCCGACAAAGCCCCGGGTCCGTGTGGACTCCGGGGCTTTCGGTGGTCTTGCGTGCGCTATGCGACCACGGGAGCCGGAGTCCGGTTCCCGTAGAAAAACTCGTACGAGCAGGAGCGCATGTGCACATGGTCATACTCGCAC
Organism: Pseudonocardiaceae bacterium; assembly: GCA_035546415.1. Lineage (GTDB taxonomy): Bacteria > Actinomycetota > Actinomycetes > Mycobacteriales > Pseudonocardiaceae > DATEPR01. The sequence continues at coordinate 6,937 of DASZXM010000381.1, read as the reverse complement.
ATCCGCACCCCGCTCGGCCAACCTGGCGCGGCGTGAGTTCGTGCACCCGTGCGTCGGCCACGGGATGTCCGGGCGGGCGGGTACGGTAGCCAGACGATGAGCGCGCTGTTCGAACTGCCGGGAGACACCCTGCCCGCCGCCCGCCACCGGACCAGCCGGGGCAACTTGCTGGACGACCTGAATCCGCAGCAGCGGGAAGCGGTGACGCACGCCGGTTCGCCGCTGTTGGTGGTCGCGGGCGCCGGTTCGGGCAAGACACGGGTGCTGACCAGGAGAATCGCGTACCTGCTCGCGGAGCGGGACGTGCACCCCGGCCAGATCATGGCGATCACGTTCACCAACAAGGCAGCCGCGGAGATGAAGGAGCGGGTCGCCGACCTGGTCGGCAACCGGGCCCGCGTGATGTGGGTGTCCACGTTCCACTCGATGTGCGTGCGGGTGCTGCGCCGCGAGTCGAAGACGCTGGGGCTGGGGTCGAACTTCTCCATCTACGACTCCGACGACACGCGCCGCCTGATCACCCTCGTGGCCAGGGACCTGGACCTCGACCCGAAGCGCTATGCGGCGCGCACGCTCGCGGTGCACGTGTCGAACCTGAAGAACGAGCTGGTCGACCCGGTGTCGGCGGCGGACGCGGCCACCGGCGACCTGGAGCGGCGCGTCGCCGAGGTGTACGCCAGCTACCAGCAGCGACTGAACCTCGCCAACGCCCTGGACTTCGACGACCTGATCATGCGGACCGTCGAACTGCTGCGGAACTTCCCGGACGTCGCCGAGTACTACCGGCGGCGGTTCCGCCACGTGTTGGTCGACGAGTACCAGGACACCAACCACGCCCAGTACTCGCTGGTCAGGGAGCTGGTCGGCACCGGTGATGGCGACGTCGAGCCGGGTGAGCTGTGCGTGGTGGGCGACGCGGACCAGTCGATCTACGCGTTCCGCGGTGCCACGATCCGCAACATCGTGGAGTTCGAGCGGGACTACCCGCAGGCCAAGACGATCATGCTGGAGCAGAACTACCGCTCCACGCAGACGATCCTGAGCGCCGCGAACGCGGTGATCTCGCGCAACCCGAACCGCAGGGACAAGCGGCTGTGGACGGAGTCCGGCGACGGCGAACCGATCGTGGGCTACGTCGCGGACAACGAACACGACGAGGCCGCGTTCGTCGCCGGTGAGATCGACCGCCTGGTCGACGGCGGTGATGCCAACAACGCGGACATAGCGGTCTTCTACCGCACGAACAACCAGTCCCGCGTGTTCGAGGAGATTTTCATCCGCCTCGGCCTGCCGTACCGGGTGGTCGGCGGCGTCCGGTTCTACGAACGCCGCGAGGTGCGGGACGCGCTCGCGTACCTGAGGGTGCTGGCGAACCCGGACGACACGGTGAGCCTGCGGCGGATCATCAACGTGCCCAAGCGTGGCATCGGCGACCGTGCCGAGGCGGTCGTGGCGCAGTACGCCGAACAGGAGCGGATCTCGTTCACGGCGGCCCTGCGTGCCGCGGTGGCGGACCGGGTGCCGCTGCTGAACCCGCGTTCGCGCAACGCGATCACCGGTTTCGTCGAACTGATCGACGAACTCCGCGAGATGGTCACCGACGGCGCGGAGGTCGCGGACATCATCGAGGCGGTCATCGAACGGACCGGCTACCGCGGCGAACTGGAGGCCAGCGACGACCCGCAGGACGCGGGCCGCCTGGAGAACCTGAACGAACTGATCACGGTGGCCCGTGAGTTCGCCGCCCAGGAAACCCCGCTGCTGGAAGGTGAGACGGCGCCGCCGACCCCGGACCCGCTGGCGGCGTTCCTGGAGCGCGTGTCACTGGTCGCCGACTCGGACTCGGTGCCCGACTCCGACGACGGCGTCGTCACCCTGATGACGTTGCACACGGCGAAGGGTCTGGAGTTCCCGGTGGTCTTCTGCACCGGTTGGGAGGACGGGATCTTCCCGCACATGCGCGCGTTGGGCGAGCCGACGGAACTGGCGGAGGAACGGCGACTGGCATACGTCGGCATCACCCGGGCACGGCAGCGGCTGTACCTGTCCCGCGCACTGGTGCGGTCGGCGTGGGGCCAGCCGATGACGAACCCGGCGTCGCGTTTCCTGGACGAGATCCCGGACAGCCTGATCGAATGGCGCCGCAAGGAACCGGACCGTTCGGCACCCACGGACCAGACAACGTGGCGCCGCTCGACAGGTGGCGACTCGGCCCAGGCCGGCCTCGCGGCCCGCGGAATGCGGACCACACCGTTCAAGGGCTGGCAGAACACGCCGGCGATCAAGCTGGAGGTCGGCGACCGGGTCAGCCACGACAAGTACGGCCTGGGCACGGTGGTGGCAACGGACGGCACAGGCCCGAAGGCAACAGCCACGATCGACTTCGGCACCTCAGGCACGATCCGCCTGATGCTGATCGGCAGCGTCCCGCTGGTCAAGCTGTAACGTCCTGAACGACCTGGCCGACGACGCCTGGCCCTCCCCGGCGGGCTCGGCGTGTCGACCATCGGCCGATGTGTGGACTGTTCATCTCATCCGGGAGATCCCGGCGTGTCGCCCCCAGCGAGCCATGCCGACGACCGTCGACCGCCCCGCCCTCGCGCGTGTCGACTTCCCAAGGAGAAAACCTCGGCGTGTCGTCTGCTCGGGGAGGCGGCGCCGGGTGTGTCGTCGCTCCAGTGAGGCGCGGCATCGCCCCGCTTGAGTGAGTGTTGGCGTGTCGTCTGCTCGGCGAGGCGCTGCCCGGCGTGTCGACCCTCCAGCGAGGCGCCGCCCCCGGCGTGCCGACCCCGGTGAGGCACCGCCCCCGGCGTGTCGACCTTCCAGCCAGGGGTCGCCTTCGGCGTGTCGACTTCGCAGCGAGAGGTCGCCTTCGGCGTGTCGACTTCCCAGCGAGGGCGCCGTTCTCGGCGTGTCGACCGGGCGAGGCGCCGATCGGCGTGTCGACCTTCCCGGGAGATCCGACCTGGCGTGTCGACCTGTCGGCGAGACCGCACCCGCGCGCGTCGACCGTCCGCCGACTCCAGTCCTCGATCCGCTGGCGGCGTGTCGTCCGTTCACCGAGAAACCCGCCGCCGCCATCCGCCGCAGCCCACCCGCCGGCTACACCGTGATGCCGCGCTGGTTCAGCCACGCCATCGGGTCGATCTTCTTCCCCGTTGGGTCCCAGACCTCGAAGTGCAGGGTGTACCCCTGGCTGAATCCCCGATCGCCCATCCTCGCGATCTGCTGCCCGGCCGCCACATGCTGCCCGACCTGCACCGAGTACGTGTTCATCCGCGCGTACACGAGCGTCGTCCCGTCCGGCAACTGCTCCTTGACCCACAGCCCGAACCCGCTCGTCGGACCCGCGGCGATGATCGTCCCGGAAGCGGCGGCGACGATCGGGGTGTTCTTCACGTTCTTGATCTCGATGCCGTACCGGAACGACCCGTACTGGCCGCCGAACGTCGATACGACCGTCCCGGCGGCAGGTGCCGCGAACGTCGCCCCCGTCGTCGTTCCGGTCTGCACCAGCGTGTCGACGCTCTGTTGACCGGTGATCCTCTGCGACGCCGCTATCTGCTGTGCCTCGGCCGACGCGTTCCTTCCGCGCTGGACCGGAGCCACGTCCAGTGATTGCGAGTTCGTGCCGATCGACATACCGGGGTCCGCGAGGGCCGTGGTGTGTGAATGGTGCGGGACGAGCGACTGGCCGATCGTGGCCGCCGCGATCGCGCCGAAGGTCACCGCCGCGAACACCGCTCGGCTGCGCACCACCTGGGATGGAGGAGTCAGCCCGGCGGACCGGCGTACAGCCAAGGCGGACATCCTTCCCGGATCAGAACACAGACGTGGCTCAACAGTGATCGGACAGTAACGAAACGGTCCGATAACCGGCAACAGTCTCTCCGCTGAGCGCGAAACCGCTCGCCCGCCAACAGGGAAGAACGGTCACACGATCGAATGTGATTTGTATCACATATGTGCCGATGTCGGCGTGTCAACGATCACCCGAGCCGGCAGCATCTGATCACCCGAGTTCGTGAACTGCTTCGCGACCGTGACCACGATCGAACATGGCCCTACGCGCCAGAGGGCTTGCCCAACGTGACCTTGCTAGCGTCATTCCCGTGACAGCGCGCACTCCTTCCGATCCCACGCGCCCGCGAACGAACACGATGGCCACGGCGCTGACCTCTCGGCTCTGGATCGCGCTGGCCGTCGCCGTCGCCGGTGGTCTGCTGCTGGCGATCGGCCCCTTGTTGCACGTCGTCACACCGCCCAGCCCCGGCTACGCCGCCGGGCCGCTGCTGATCGTGCTCGGCCTGCTGCCCGCCGGTGTGGCCGTGCTGCTCGCCGTACGCGGGTCTTCCGCCGCCGTCGGTGGAGTGCTCACCGCCACCGCCCTGTTCGCGCCCGGCCGCGCGCTGGTCGACGCGCAACTCGCCGTCAACGTCAATGGGTCCGTCGCCCGTCCCGAGTTCGCCACGCCGACGTCACTCGACCCGCTGCACGGCTCGACCGGCCTGTGGTTCCTGCTCGCCGGGCACGCGTTGACCCTGGCCGCCGGTGTCATCGCCCTCAGCCCGGGCGACACGGGCGACCCGGCCAGCCGCACCAGCGAGCGCCGGCCCGGCAGCTACCAGGGTCCCGTGCTGATCGCCCTGGGTCTCGGCGCGCTCGCCGCCGTCGCGCTCGTCGCGTTGCCGTTCACGTCCAGCAGCCCGTTCCTGCTGGCCAAGAGCGCCCTGGACACGCCGACCATCGAGTTGCTCGGCGGCGTGCTGATCGCCATCGCCGTCCCGCTCGCCGGGACGATCGCCGTCACGTCCGCCGAGTCGACCGTCGCGAAGGGCTGGCTGTTCGGCGCCGCCGCCTGCGTGCTCACCGTTGCCCTGCCGCGCCTGGTCGCCGGCCTGTCCGTCACCGGGCTGCACCCGACGTGGGGTCCCTACGGGGCCGTGGTCGCGGCCGGCGGGCTGGTCGCGTTCGGCCTGGTCACCGACCGCACGGTGGCCGCCGGCATGGACACCGGCGACGACACCGCCGAACCCGCCGATCTGAACCTGCCCGGCCAGTCCCGCCTGCACCTGACCACCGGTGTGTTCGGCCTGCTCGCCGCCGGTGCCGCGCTGGTCGGTGCCGACACGTCACTGTTCGTGCTGCCAGCTGACTTTCCGCACCCGCCGGACGTCGCCAGCAGACTGCTGATCCCGGCCGCCGCCGTGGTCGGCGTCGCCGCGATCGGCATGCTCGTGCCCCGCTGGGCGGCAGCCGTCCGACCGGCGTTCGCCGTCGCGTGGATCGTCGTGCTCGTCGCCGGCACGGGCGTGTTCGACACCGCGCTGACCGCCACCCAGATCGACGGGGTCCACCTCGGACCTGGCTTCTGGTCGACCGGCCTGGCGATGCTCACCGCTCTGGTCGCCGGGTGCTGCGCAGGCCTGGCCGGTGGCGTGGAACGCGATGACGTCGACCTGACCAGCGTGTCGTGGCAGCCGACCGTGCTCGTTCCCGCGGCGGCGGCCGCGCTGCTCGCGTTCGGGGCGTTCGGCGTGCCCGTCCTGCGCGCCGACGGCTACACGCAGCCGGGCCTGTGGACGGACTTCCGGTTCGCGTCGTGGGGCCTGGTCTTCGGCCTCATCGCCGTCATCGCCGCCGCACTGCTCGCACCCGCGTGCCGACCGAAGCGGGCAGCCGCGCTGCTGTTCGGAGCGGCAGGCGTCGTGCTGGTGCGGGTGCTGGAACTGCCCGTCAACCGCACCATGCTGACCAACCCGTCGTCCGGTCCCGGCCTGGTGCTGGGCATCGTGTGCCTCGTGGCCCTGCTGGCCGCCGCGGTCGTCGCGCTGTGGCTGCACCAGCGCCGGTCCGTGGGCCAGCTCACCCGGAGCCGCTGACATCGCCCATGCGGCCTACCCTGCGAGAGCGGACCCTCAGCGACTTCAGGAGTGATCATGGGCGGCCGAATCCGTGTCGTGGTGGCCAAACCCGGGCTGGACGGGCACGACAGGGGGGTGAAGGTCGTCGCGAGAGCCCTGCGGGACGCCGGCATCGAGGTCGTCTACACCGGCCTGCACCAGACGCCCGAACAGATCGTCGAGACGGCCTTGCAGGAGGACGCCGACGCCGTCGGTCTGTCCGTCCTGTCCGGTGCGCACATGACGCTGTTCGCGAAAGTCGTCGAACTGCTCCGGGACCGCGGCGCCGACGACGTGGTCGTGTTCGGCGGTGGAATCATCCCGGATGAGGACATTCCGAAGCTCGCCGAACTGGGCGTGGCGAAGGTGTTCACTCCGGGCGCACCCACGAGTGACATTGTCGATTGGGTCAAGGCGAACGTCGGATCTGTCGACGTCGCGTGACCGAACTCACCACCTCGGTGACGGACCTCACCGATGCCCGGGGCGCCGGGCTTCGCCCAGGTCGATAGGGTCGACGCAGTTCGACAGCGGCCCTGAGGTTTCGACATTCCTCGCGGCACGCGCGCGGGGCGGCCGCCCATGGCGGTGCGTCGGAGCGGCCACCGTCAGCGACACAGCAGCGAAAGACACAGCAGCGAAATCTGTTCCGTAGTCAGGAGAACTTCGAGTGGACCTGTACGAGTACCAGGCGAAGGACCTCTTCGCCGCCCACGGGGTGCCGGTGCTGCCCGGCACCGTGGCGACCACCCCGGCCGAAGCCCGCGCCGCCGCCGAGCAGTTCGGCACGACCGTCGTGGTCAAGGCCCAGGTGAAGACGGGTGGCCGTGGCAAGGCCGGCGGCGTGAAGCTGGCGGACAACCCGGACGAGACCCAGGAGAAGGCCGACGCCATCCTGGGCATGGACATCAAGGGTCACACCGTGCACCGGGTCCTGGTCACCCTGGCCAGTGACATCGCCGAGGAGTACTACGTCTCCTTCCTGCTCGACCGCGCCAACCGCACGTTCCTGGCCATGGCCTCCTACGAGGGTG
>DASZXM010000380.1:0-6122 GCA_035546415.1 Pseudonocardiaceae bacterium | reverse complement strand
GTTCGCGGCGGGCGGCGGGTTCGGCATCGAGGAGTTCACCGGCTTCCCGGACGTCGTCATCGTGCCCGACCCGACCACGTTCCGCGTGCTGCCGTGGGCGCCGGACACGGCGTGGCTGCTGTGTGACGCGTACTTCTCCAGCGGCAAACCGGTGCCGCTGGACTCCCGCCGCATCCTGCGCGACCAACTGGACCGGCTCGCCGGGCGCGGCCAGCAGTACGTGACCGGCCTGGAGGTCGAGTTCTACATCACCCGCCGCCCGTCGGCCGGCATCGGACTCGCCGAGACGACCCAGCCGGCCGCGACACCGCTGGTCGAACCGTTCGAACTGGGCTACCAGTACCTGTCCGAGGTGCGCCTGGACTCGGTCAACGACACGCTCACCGCGCTGCGCGACGGCCTGGACGCGATCGGCCTGCTGCCCAGGGCGATGGAGGACGAGTGGGGCCCCGGGCAGATGGAGTTCAGCTTCAGCCCGATGACGGGTCTGGCGTCGGCCGACGCGATGATCCTGTTCCGTTCGGCGGTCAAGCAGATCTGTGCCCGCCGCGGCCTGCTGGCCACGTTCATGTGCAAGCCGCACCTGCCGAACTTCTTCGCGTCCGGCTGGCACCTGCACAGCTCCCTGGTGGACGCCCAGGGCGCCAACGTGTTCCGCTCGGACGACGCCGTCCTGTCACCGGCCGGGCTGCACTACGTCGCCGGCCTGCTCGACCACGCGCCCGCCATGACCGCGCTGGCCACGCCCACCATCAACGGCTACACGCGGTTCCAGCCGTACTCGTTCGCGCCGGATCGGCTGTGTTGGGCGGTGGAGAACCGCGGCGCGCTGGTCCGGGTACAGGGTGGGCCCGGTGATCCGGGCACCCACCTGGAGAACCGGATCGGTGAACCGGCCGCGAACCCGTACCTGTATCTGGCCGCCGACCTGGCCGCCGGCCTGGACGGCATCGAACGCTCCCTGACGCCCCCGGACCCCGTCGAGGCCGACCCGTACGCCGCCGAGGCGCCGCCGCTGCCCGCGTCGCTGGGCGACGCGCTGGACGCCCTGGACAAGGACCCGCTGTACCGGGAGCGGTTCGGCACCGGTTTCGTCGACTACTACCTGATGATGAAGCGCTCCGAAGTGGCCAGGTACGAAGCCGCCCTGGCCGACGCGGAGGACAGGGACACGGCCGCTGCCGCATGGCAGATGCGCGAGTACTTCGAGTTCTACTAGGAGATCTCGTGAGTGCACTTCAGGACACGCTTGCCTGGACAGTCATGGTGTTAGGAACTCCAAGGTCGGTTCGAGCCCCTAGGGGGTAGCGATGACACAGCAACCCGAGCCGGCACAGCGGCTGGCCAAGGGCACGTTGTCTACTGTGGACGCCGTAGCGATCTCCATCTCCATCCTGGCGCCGGGCATGGCCATGCTGCTCAACGTGCCCGGTGTCGCACTCGTGGCGGGCGGTTCGACGCCGCTGGCGTTCCTGCTCGGCGGCATCGCCTGCCTGGCACTGGCGTTCGTGGTCATCGGCTTCACGCGGCGGATGGCGTCGGCGGGCTACGCGTACACCTACGCCAGCCGCAGCCTGGGCAAACCGGCCGGCTTCATGGCCGGGTGGCTGTACGCGTTCGGGCTGATCTGCTTCGTCCCGATGACCATGGCCGGCGTCGCCTACCTGGCCACCGACCTGCTGCACCTGTCGATCAACTGGTGGTTCCCGCTGTTCGTCGTCGGCATGGCGCTGCTGGTCGTGCTGTCGATCGTGCGGATCAAGGTGACCACCCGGCTGCAACTGGTCGTCGGCGGCATCACGGTCCTGGTCATCCTGATCGTCAACATCGTCACCACGGCCAAGGGCGGCGCGCACGGGAACACGCCGGCGCCGTTCACGTTCGGGCACACCGTGAAGGGCGGCTTCTCCGGCGTCTTCTACGGCATCATCCTGGGCATCACGTCCTACATCGGGTTCGAGACGGCGGCCGACTTCGGTGAGGAGACCGCCAAGCCGCGCAAGGCGATCCCGATCGCGGTGATCGTGTCGGTCGGCTTCGCGATCGTGTTCTACCTGTGGACGACCTACAGCATGGCCATCGGGTTCGGCGTGGACAACGGCACCGGCTTCGGCGGCGACCCGTTCGCGTTGAAGACGATCGCGGCGAAGTTCGTCGGCGGCCCGCTGGGGACGCTGGTGGAGATCGGGGCGCTGCTGTCGGCGTTCATCGTGTGCGTCGGGTGTGCCACGGCCGGCACCCGGACGCTGTACGCGATGGGCCGCGAAGGCGTGCTGTGGTCCTGGCTGGGCCGGACGCACCCCAAGTTCAAGACCCCGGCCAACGCGTCGATCGTGGTCGCCGTCGTCGCCACGGCGCTGGCCGCGATCGTCGGCTTCGGCCTGGGCACCGACTCGCTGGGCGGCCAGCCGACGACGGTGTACTACTTCTTCGCCACGCTGGGCACGTTGGCCGTCATCGTCGTCTACATCGGACTGTGCGTCGGTGGCGCCGTGTTCTTCAAGCGCACGCACGCCCGTTACAACATCGTGTATCACCTGCTGGTGCCGGCGGCCGGTGTGATCCTGTTCGCCGCGGCGCTCTACGGCTCGATCTACCCGACACCGCCCAGTCCGCTGAACGCCACGCCGTACATCACGGTGGTGTGGATCCTGGCCGGCCTGGCCGTGGTGGCCATGCTGAAGGCGCGCAAGCCCGAGGCGGTGGAGCGGATCGGGTCGATGCTCGGTGAGGAGGGTGGCATCGACGAGTCCGACGACGCGGTCGCGGTGTCCAAGGTGGCCACGTGACGGGACTCGTCGACGATCACGCGCACCCGTTCCCGCTGGTCGCGGACACATTGGCGCTCGGTGGCCTGACACTGGTCACCGAGGAAGGGCCGGCCGCCGAGCAACGGCGCTCGGCGGCCGCGCCGCACCGGCTGATGCTGGAGGCGCTGCGGGTGCGCCTCGCGGCGCTGCTGGACTGCGCGCCGGACGACGTGGAGTCGGTGCGCAATGCGGTGGCCGCGGCGGACTGGCCGGCGTACGTGCGGCGGCTGTTCGCGGACGCCGGCGTGTCCGGGATGCTGCTGGACGGCGGCGGCGACCCGACCCCGTACGCCGAGACGGCCGGGGTGCCGATGTTCGCCCTGCGGCGGTTGGAGACCGTCATCGACCCGCTGCTGGACGCGGGCGCGGACGCCGACCACGTGATCGCGGAGGTCGAGCGGGTCGCGGCCGCCGACGGCGTGGTCGGCCTGAAGACCGTGCTCGCGTACCGGACCGGCCTGGCGGTCGACCCCGATGTCGGGCTGGCGGCGGCCCGCCGGTCGGTCGACGAGGGCGGCCCGGTCCGGCGGCGGGCGAAGGCGTTGCGGGACTTCGTGTTCCTGCGCGTGCTGGACATCTGCGCGGACCTGCGGCGGCCGATCCAGGTGCACACCGGTTTCGGTGACTCCGACCTGCGGCTGGCCGACTCGAACCCACTGCTGCTGGACGACGTGCTGCGGTCCACGAGCGCGCCGGTCGTGTTGATCCACGCGGGCTATCCGTGGCACGAGCAGATCGCCTACCTGGCGTCGATGCGGTCGTCGGTGTGGGCGGAGTTCTCGCTGGTGAACCTGTTCAGCCCGGTCACCACGGCGGACCGGCTGTTGCGCGTCATCGATCTGGCGCCGGTGGACCGGCTGCTGTTCGGCAGCGACGGGCACGGGTCACCGGAGACGCACTGGTTCGCGTCGCTGGTGCTGCGGGACGCGTGGCGGGACGTGCGGTCGAGGTTGGCCGGTGTGGCCCGGCAGGGGTGGCTGGACCGGGCCGAGGGGGCGCTGTTCGCCGGGAACGCCGTCGACGTCTACCGGTTGCCTACACCGTTTCCACCCAGCGGAGGTGGCCGTTGACGACGGCCACGGTGCGTTCCGTCCCGTCCGGGCCGCGCAGTTGCACACCCGCGCCGCGGCGCTTCGGGTGCGGGCGCGGGTCGGGGTTGGCGGCGTCCTCGACGTAGAGGTGCCAGAGCGGCCCGTTGTCACCGACGGACTCGATGGCGTCGTCAAATGCCCGCCGTCGTTCACGGGGCACGTGCATGCGGGTCGCCGAGTGGTAGACGACGCGCGGTTCGCCCGCCGGGAGTTCGGCGGCGATGCGGGGCAGCACGTCGATCGCGTCGCCCTGGCGGATCTCCGGCGGGTCCTGGGCGACCAGTGCCAGCGCGGCGGACAGGAGCGCGCGCTGGTCGTGGTTCTCCGGCCAGACAAGGGCTTCCAGCCAGGCGCGGGCGTCCGGGTCGCGGACGTCGACCGGGTCGAGGTCGACGCCCTGCACGCTGGCCAACGGTGGCACGGCCGCCAGATCCGGGAGCGGCGCGTCGCCGTAGCGGTCGGCGACCAGTTGGACCGGTGAGTCGGGATTGCCGCGGCACTCGCCGATGGTGTAGCCGTAGCGGTCGAAGCGGAGGTTGAGGCCCGCGCTGGCACCGACCTCGACGAGGTGGACCGGTTGGTGCGTGGGGATCGCGGCGAGCCCGATGCGCAGCCCGAGGGCGCGCTGCACGTGGTTGGTCTGTACCAGCCGGGTGCTGATGGTCTCGACGAGTTCGTCGTGATGCTGCCGGCAGAAGTCGACCAGGTGTGGCCCGGCGTCAGCGGGCGGCCGGGCGCTGTGCCCGACGACCGACGGGTAGTAGCGCGCCAATGTGTGCTCGACGCCCTGCAGCAGCAGGTGGTGCACGGCACCGAAGAACAGGAACGTCGGATACTGCCCGGGGCGGCCCTTTCTGGCCAGGTCGAGCAGTTGTGTGTTGCTCGCCACAGTGGCGCTCAGGGTGGTGTAGAGCGGCGACTCCTCGAACTCGCGCGGATTCGCGAACGCCGCGTGGGTGAGGTCGTCAGCTTCGTGGGACATACATGATCACCCCCACTCCGACCAGGCAGATGGCGGCACCGATCAGGTCGAACCGGTCCGGGCGGTAGCCGTCGGCGACGACACCCCAGAGCAGTGAGCCGGCCACGAAGACACCGCCGTAGGCAGCGAGGATCTTGCCGAACTGGGTGGCCGGTTGCAATGTCGCGGTGAAGCCGTAGAGGGCAAGGGACAACAACCCGGCCCCGATCCACACCCACCCGCGGTGATCCCGAACGCCCTGCCACACGAGCCAGGCACCACCGATCTCGGTCAACGCGGACAGGCCGAAAACCCCGACGGAACGCAACACGGTCATGCGACGAGCCTCCCGCACGCGCGCCGCGTAAGCGGCGGTGGCGGATGTGGGGTGGGCTTGGGGTGCGTGGGTGTGTGCGGTGTGTGCGCGGCGGTGGCGGATGTGGGGTGGGCTCGCCGCATCCCGCTGCCTGCGCGGTGGTCGCGGTCGTGGGGTGGGCTGGCCGCATGCCCGTTGCCTGCGCGGCGGTGGTGGGGTGCGTGGGCTTGGGGTGTGCGCGGTGGTGGTGGTCGTGGGGTGGGCTCGCCGCATCCCGCTGCCTGCGCGGGCGGTCGCGGTGTGCCGCAGCTGTCGTGCCCGCGCCCGCTGTCGGCGGTGCGGCTTCGTCGAGCGTGCCGCGCCGGTGGCGGCGCCGCGAGTGTCCGCATTGGCGCGCGGCGAAGGTTGTCGGCGTCACCTGGATGGCCCGGGTCGCGGTGGGTTGAGCGGTGTTCACGCCGGGTACTCCACCTCCGACCACGTCGGGAAGGAGCTGGTCGTCGTGGATTCGGAACGGTTGCTGTTCATTCTGGTCGGCGTCGTGATCGTGTTCGCCGTCGGGCAGTTGCTCGTGCGCAGTGGCCGGCGGTACCTAGCGGGGGCCGCGCCGGGCGAGAAGGCGTCCGCCGGGCCCGCCGCCAACCTGGTGGCCGTGCTCTTCCACCTGCTCACGCTGGGCATCGTGGCCCTGCTCGCCGTCCTGGACCTGGGATCGACCACCGAGACACGGTTCCTGGTCCAGCTGGGGATCTTCCTGGTGGTGCTCGCCGCCGTCTACAGCATCGCCCTGATGCTGATCAACCGGCGCCGCGACGAGGCGCTCGCCGTCGAGGTGGAGACCTACGGCGACGTGCGGCACGAGCCTGTCGCCGCCGAGCACCCGGAGCGTAGGCCGATGTCGCCGCTGGACCCGCAGGTCGACGTCCGGCCGATCGACCCCACCC
>DASZXM010000379.1:0-4469 GCA_035546415.1 Pseudonocardiaceae bacterium | reverse complement strand
GTCGGGTCGCGGATGCTGCGGGACTGGATTCCGCCCTACGACGCGACGATCACCCGCAAGATGCTGCAAGCGGGCATCGTGATCCTCGGCAAGACCACCATGGACGAGTTCGCGATGGGTTCGTCCACCGAGAACTCCTTCTACGGTCCGACGCACAACCCGTGGGACCTGGACCGGGTGCCCGGCGGTTCCGGCGGTGGCTCGTCCGCCGCGCTGGCCGCGTTCGAGGCACCGCTGGCGATCGGCACCGACACCGGTGGCTCGATCCGGCAGCCGGGCGCGGTCACCGGCACCGTCGGCGTGAAACCCACCTACGGTGGCGCGTCCCGCTACGGCTTGGTGGCGTTCTCGTCCTCACTGGACCAGGCCGGGCCGTGCGCGCGCACCGTGCTGGACGCCGCGCTGCTGCACGAGATCATCTGCGGCCACGACCCGCTGGACTCGACGTCCATCAACGAGCCCGTGCCACCGGTCGTCGCCGCCGCGCGCGAGGGCGCGCAGGGCGACCTGCACGGCGTGCGGATCGGTGTGGTCACCGACCTGGCAGGTGGCGAGGGCTACCAGCCGGGCGTGCTGCACTCGTTCGACCAGGCCGTGGGCGTGCTGAAGGAACTGGGCGCGGAGATCGTCGAGGTGTCCTGCCCGCACTTCGCGTACGCGCTGCCGGCGTACTACCTGATCGCGCCGAGCGAGTGCTCGTCGAACCTGGCCCGGTTCGACGCGATGCGCTACGGCCTGCGCGTCGGCGACGGCCCGGACGCCAGCGCCGAATCGGTCATGGCGGCCACCCGCGAGGCCGGGTTCGGGCCCGAGGTGAAGCGGCGCATCATGCTCGGCACGTACGCGCTGTCGTCCGGCTACTACGACGCGTACTACGGCCAGGCGCAGAAGGTGCGCACGCTGATCAAGCGTGACTTCGACGCCGCGTTCGCCACGGTGGACGTGCTGGTGTCGCCGACGACGCCGACCACCGCGTTCAAGCTGGGCGAGCGCACCGCCGACCCGATGTCGATGTACCTGGCGGACCTGTGCACGATCCCGGCCAGCCTGGCCGGGCTGCCCGCGATGAGTGTCCCGAGTGGACTTGCGGACGACGACAACCTGCCGGTGGGCCTGCAGATCATGGCGCCGGCACTGGCCGACCACCGGATGTACCGGGTCGCGGCGGCCTACGAGGTGGCCAGGAACGCGGCCGAAGGCGGCCCGCAGCTGGACCGGATTCCCGAGCTGGACGTGGAAGGACGGCGATGAGTGGCATGAAGCAGGTGCGGGGTGTCGTCGGTCTCGTCGGGCTGGCGTTCGGCGCGTGGGGCGCGGTCAAGGAACTGCGCGCGGCGCGCGGCAAGGGCGACACGTTGGCGCTGGTCAACGCCGTGCTGAACGTGCTGGCCGTGGTGACCGGCGGCGCGCTGGCGATCCGCGGCATGCGCGAGGACAAGGACGGTGAGCGGTCGTGACCGTCGCGGTCGACCTGATGGCCTACGAGGACGTCCTGGAACGCTTCGAGCCCGTGCTGGGGCTGGAGGTGCACACCGAGCTGTCCACCCGGACCAAGATGTTCTGCGGCTGTTCGACGGCGTTCGGCGGCGAGCCGAACACCCAGGTCTGTCCGACGTGCCTCGGCCTGCCCGGGGCGTTGCCGGCGCTGAACGCCGTCGGCGTGGAGTCGGCTATCCGGATCGGGCTGGCGCTCAACTGCGAGATCGCCGAGTGGTGCCGGTTCGCCCGGAAGAACTACTTCTACCCGGACATGCCGAAGAACTTCCAGACGTCCCAGTACGACGAGCCCATCGCGTACAACGGCTACCTGGACGTCGAGCTGGCCGACGGCGAGGTCTTCCGGGTGCTGATCGAACGCGCCCACATGGAGGAGGACACCGGCAAGTCGCTGCACGTCGGCGGTGCCACCGGCCGCATCCACGGTGCCGAGTTCTCGCTGCTGGACTACAACCGGGCCGGGGTGCCGCTGATCGAGATCGTCACCAAGCCGATCACCGGCGCCGGCGAGCGCGCGCCCGAGGTGGCGCGTGCGTATGTGACGGCACTGCGTGACCTGCTGCGCGCGCTGGACGTGTCGGACGTGCGGATGGACCAGGGCTCGCTGCGCTGTGACGCGAACGTGTCGCTGATGCCGATCGGCGCCACGGAGTTCGGTACCCGCACCGAGACGAAGAACGTCAACTCGCTGCGCAGCGTGGAGCGGGCCGTCCGGTACGAGATGTGCCGGCAGGGCGCCGTACTGGCGTCCGGCGGCACGGTGACGCAGGAGACGCGCCACTACGACGAGGCGACGCAGAGCACGTCGTCCGGGCGGACCAAGGAGACGGCGGAGGACTACCGCTACTTCCCGGAACCGGACCTCGTCCCGATCGCCCCCGCAGCCACGTGGGTGGAGGAGTTGCGCGCCACGCTGCCGGAGATGCCGTGGCAGCGGCGCAAGCGCGTGCAGCAGGAGTGGGGCCTGTCCGACGCCGAACTGCGCGACCTGGTGAACATCGGCGCGATCGACCTCATCGCGTCCACTGTGGACGCGGGTGCGTCACCGGCGGACGCCCGGTCGTGGTGGGTGTCGTACCTGGCGCAGCAGGCCAACACGCGCGGCGTCGAACTGCCCGAACTGCCGATCACGCCCGCCCAGGTGGCGCGGGTGATCGAGCTGGTCAACGGCAAGGAGCTGACCACGAACCTGGCCCGCCAGGTGGTGGACGGCGTCCTGGCCGGCGAGGGCGAACCGGACGCGGTCGTGACGGCGCGCGGCCTGAAGGTCGTGTCGGACGACTCGGCGCTGATCGAGGCCGTCGACGCGGCGCTGGCCGCGCAGCCCGACATCGCGGAGAAGATCCGCGGCGGCAAGGTCGCCGCGGCCGGCGCGATCGTCGGCGCGGTGATGAAGGCGACCAAGGGTCAGGCCGACGCGAAACGTGTCCGGGAGCTGGTCATCGAGCGCTGCCAGTAAGGCGAGCTCTCAGTAGCGCGTGTTGTCGCACGTCGGAGGCCGTCCACCGCTCATCGGTGGGCGGCCTCCGTGCTGTCGCCCGATAACGATGTGACATACCGACCGAGTACTCGGTCGGTCGTTCTGCTGTGCTGGGTGGCATGAGCGAAGCCGCCATCGACCAGGCCGTCCAGGCGCTCGACCTGCCGGCGAAGGTCCGTCTGCTGACCGGTGCCGCGATGTTCAGCCTGTGGCCGGAACCGGCGATCGGGTTGACCGAGCTGGTGCTGTCCGACGGGCCCACCGGTGTCCGTGGCGCCCAGTTCACCGGTGGTGACATCGCGTGCCTGCTGCCGAACGCGACGCTGCTGGCGCAGTCCTGGGACGCGGCCACGGCGGCCGAGGTGGGTGCGCTACTGGCGGAGGAGGCGCAGATCCGGCACGTGCACGTGGTACTCGGGCCGACGATCAACCTGCACCGCACGGCATTGGGCGGCCGGCTGTTCGAAGCGTTCAGCGAGGACCCACTGCTCACCGGCGTGCTCGCGGCCGCGTACGTGCGGGCGATGCAGGAGCGCGGCATCGCGGCCACGCCGAAGCACTATCTGGCCAACGAGTCCGAGACGGCCCGCACGACGGTCGACTCGGTGGTGGACGAGAAGACGCTGCGCGAGGTGTACCTGCTGCCGTTCGAGATGGCCGTGTACGACGGCGGCGCGTGGGCCGTCATGGCTTCGTACAACAGGATCAACGGTGTCACCGCCACCGAGCACGCGGAGCTGTTGATCGACCTGCTGAAGGACGAGTGGGGCTTCGACGGCCTGGTCATGTCGGACTGGTTCGCGACGACGTCCACGGCGGCCAGCGCGAACGGTGGCCTGGACCTGGTCATGCCGGGACCGACCGGCCCGTGGGGCGACCAGTTGGTGGCGGCCGTGCGGTCCGGCGTGGTCGACGAGCCGGTCGTCGACGAGCACCTGCGGCGGCTGCTGCGGCTGGCCGACCGGGTCGGTGCGTTGGCCGGCGAGGAGCGGGCGTGGCCCGACGACCTGCCGGCCCCGGACAGTGCGCGGCGCCGGTCGCAGCTGCGCAGGCTGGCCGCCGCCGGCATGACGGTGCTGGTCAACCGGGACGACACGCTACCGCTGGCCGCGGACGCGAACGTCGTGCTGATCGGCGAGCACGCGACGCACACGATCGGCCAGGGTGGCGGCTCGGCGCAGGTGCGGGCGCCGCACGTGGTCACCATCGCCGACGGCATCCGCGACGCCTTCCCGAAAGTGTCCGTTGTGGATGGTGTGAGCGTGCGCGTCGGCCCGGTGCCGCCGCTGCCGGGCACGTTGCGCGACCCGGAGACCGGCCGGGAGGGCATCCGGGTGGTCACGAAGGACGCGTCCGGCGCCGTGCTGGCGTCGCACCACATGGACGTGGCGGAGGTGACGCGCGGGTTCGGTGGGTGGATCGACGACGCCGCGTCGATCGAACTGTCGGCGGACGTTTCGTTGGAGATACCCGCGCGGATGCGGATCGGCGT
>DASZXM010000378.1:0-4883 GCA_035546415.1 Pseudonocardiaceae bacterium | reverse complement strand
CCGCGCTGATCACGTCGCCGTAGTTGGAGACGACGGTGACGACGTCGGCGTTGGCGTTGAGCGCCTGCTCGTGCAGCGTGCCGAGGCCGGCGAGCTGGCCGACCAGGCCCTGGAAGCGGATGCCGGCCGCCGTCTGCGAGTCCAGGAGCCGCTTGCCCAGCACGGTGACGGTCTGGGCGTCCCTGTCCACCTGACCGTTGAGCGCGTAATAGGCCGGCACGTCGATGGCCGTGGTCGTGCCGAGCTTCTCGGCCGCCATCCAGCGTTCGGACTGGAGGTCGACGGCCAGCGGCGTCAGCGCGGTGCGCAGCGACACCAACTGCTGGATGTGCGCGTAGGAGCCGGCGCGGGACACGTCGTCGTGGATCTGCACCGCGCCCAGTGACACGGCGGCGATCGCCGGCACCGCGAGCACCGCGGCGACCTTGACCGGCAGCCGCCAGTTGCGCCACTCGGCGACGGCCGTCCACCACGAGTGGACGCCGGTGCGGCGGTGCGCGGCCTGGCCGTCCTTCGGCTCGGCCATCGGCCGGGGTGGTTCCGGTGGGTCGGCGGGTCTGTCGGGCGGTTGGGGGGCGGTCATCGGGTACACCTCGGACAAGTAGGCCGGCTATCGCGCTGGCGCACGACGACGTCTCCTCCCGGACGGCCCGTCGGGGCGAAGGAACGTCCACACCAGATCGACACGGCTACTTTTCCATTGTCGGTTCGGAAACAACGGGATAGGGGTTTCGGTGAGCGTGTCGGTGGCGCTGCACAACCGTCCGACTACCCAGCGCCACGACAACACCGCTCGCCGCACGCCGTGCCCCGACGGCACGGTCGCGGATTTCCGGTCGCGGGCGCCCGGCTCCGCCCCGATCGCCCGTGGCACCCACCTCGGTCTCCGCCCGACCACGATTCCGTAGTCGCGGCGTCACATTTCGTGGGCGGTAGGCGTCGGGCAATATCTGGCCACCTCCAGCGCGCCGGACCTTTCATGGATTCACGACAAGCCGGCGTTTCCCAACGGTGGTCGGGTTTGGCCGGCGGCGTGATGGTAGGACAGGTATTCGGACGTGACAATGCTTCATCTACCCGTGAACACCGACAGATCGGACACCCGGGCAGCTTTGGTACATCACATCCGTCTGGGTGATCTTGAGTTCACCCGGACGGACTACGGGCACGGCGACGCCGGCAGCAGACCGCTACCACCCGTGCCGGTAGTTCACCGTTGACACCGATCCGCCGATCGCTACGCTGTGCCCGCAGATCGACTCATGACTGTCAGGTCAGCATCCGCCGGAGAGCACGTGACAAACACAATGGGGTATCCCGCGCCCCGTGCCGCGACCGCCGCGAGCCCCGCGTTCGGTCAGGAGGTTAACCCGTTCGGCGGATCAACCGAACAGGTGAGGCCGCCGAAGGACGAGCCCCTTGATTTCGTCGCGATCCAGCTGAGTCCGGACTTTGTTCGACTCCGCGAAAGAATTCGACGATTCATTCTCCCGATGACCGCGTTGTTTCTCGGCTGGTATCTCTGCTATGTATTGCTCGCCGCATACGCGCGATCGTTCATGAGCCAGCCGCTTTTCGGCGCGATCAACGTCGGAATGGTGCTGGGTCTGCTCCAGTTCGTGTCCACCGTCATCATCACGTTCTGCTACGTGCGATTCGCACGGCGGCACGTCGACCCCGAGGTGGCCCGCATTCGTGAGCGGTCGGGGGTCGCGGCGGAATGACGACAACCGTGGTGGCAGCCGGCGCGACCGGCAATCCGGCGCTGAATGTCGGCGTGTTCGCGGCGTTCATCGCGGTCACACTGTACGTGGTCTACCGGGTCAGCCACGGAAACCGGACGACGTCGGACTACTACGCGGCCAGTGGCAGCTTCACCGGCCTGCAGAACGGTGTCGCGCTGTCCGGCGACTTCCTGTCGGCCGCGTCGTTCCTGGGCATCTCGGGCCTGATCTCGGTGTACGGGTACGACGGGTTCCTGTACTCGATCGGCTGGGTCGTGGCATGGCTGGTCGGATTGCTGCTGGTCGCCGAACGGTTGCGCAACACGGGGCGCTTCACCATCGGTGACGTGATGAGCTTCCGCATGCGGCAGCGCCCGGTGCGGGCGGCGGCCGCCACGGCGACCCTGGTCATCTCGTTCGTCTACATGCTCGCCCAGATGGCAGGCGCGGGCGGCCTGGTCGCGCTGCTGCTCAACGTGCACGGCCGCGGCGGCCAGTCCCTGGTGATCGCCGGCGTCGGCGTCGTCATGGTGCTGTACGTGCTGCTGGGCGGCATGAAGGGCACCACGTGGGTGCAGATCATCAAAGCCGTGCTGCTGCTGGCGTCCGTCACGATGCTGACGGTCTTCATGATGGGCAAGTTCGGCTTCAGCCTGTCGTCGATCCTGCGGTCCGCGGCCGCGCACAGTCCGATGGGCGACGCCGTCCTCGGCCCGGGCGCGGAATACGGCAAGTCGGCCATCACCCAACTGGACTTCGTGTCCCTGGCGATCGCACTGGTGCTGGGCATCTGCAGCCTGCCGCACGTGCTGATGCGCTTCTACACGGTGCCCGACGCCATTCAGGCCCGCCGCTCGGTCGTGTCGGCCACCGGTGTGCTCGTCGTGTTCTACCTGTGCACGCTGGTGATCGGCTTCGGCGCGATGGCGCTGGTCGGGTCGGACGCCATCCGCAGCGCGCCCGGCGCGGAGAACTCGGCGGCGCCGCTGCTGGCGTTCCGGATCGGCGGTCCGGTGCTGCTCGGCCTGGTCGCGGCGGTGGCGTTCGCCACGATCCTGGCCGTGGTGGCCGGGCTCACGCTGGCCGCGTCGGCGTCGTTCGCGCACGACATCTACGCCAACATCATCAAGAAGGGCAACGCCGACACCCGGACCGAGGTGCGGGTCGCCCGCCTCACGGCCGTCACGGTCGGCGCGCTGGCGATCGTCGGCGGCATCGCGGTGAACGGGCAGAACGTGGCGTTCCTGGTCGCGCTGGCGCTCGCGCTGGCCGCGTCGGCCAACCTGCCCACCATGCTGTACTCCATCTTCTGGCCAAGGTTCAACACGACGGGCACGCTGTGGAGCATCTACGGCGGCCTGGGCGCCTGCCTGGTGCTGATCCTGTTCTCCCCGGAGGTCTCCGGTTCACCGACGTCGATCCTGCGCGGCGTGGACTTCCACTGGTTCCCGCTGAACAACCCGGGGATCGTGTCCATCCCGCTGTCGTTCCTGCTCGGCTACGTGGGCACGGTGCTGTCCAAGCGGCCCGCCGACCGGGAGAAGCAGGCCGAGATGGAGGTCCGGGCGTTCACCGGCATCGGCTCCGGGAGTTGAGCCGACTCCCACTGGGCCGACTTCCACCGGGCCGGCGAACGCCGAGTTGACGCGCCGTACGCTAGTAGTGGTAGCGGCCCGGAGACACCGGGCCGGTCGTCGTGTGCGCCGGCGGGGGCCGTCGCCCGGAGATAAGGAATCCAACAGCGATGGCTCAGGGTGGCTCCGGCCGAACCGGTGGCAAGGCCCGCACGGGCAGCGGCGGCAGCAAGCCGGACGACAGGAAGCCGTCCGGCAAGAACTCCTCCGGTCGCGCCACGGGCGCGGCCCGCGGGTCGGTCGGCAGACCGCCGAAGTCCAAGCAGTCGGCGTCGGCCGCGCAGAAGGCGATCCGCGGCGCCCGGGGCCGCAGCGGCAAGGTGTGGCAGATCCTCGTTCCGGTGGCCGTCGTGGTGATCATCGCGGCCGTCGTCGTGGTCGGCGTGCTGCTGACCAACAAGGGCAAGAGCAACGAGGCCAGCACGTCACCGCAGAACGGCGACACCAGCACGGCGCTGCTGGCCAACACGGTCCACCAGGCGCAGGGCGAGACCGTCGACGGCGTGGGCAGCAACGACATGGAGCAGGTGCTGTTCCACATCCACGCGCACCTGGCCATCTACGTCAACGGTGCGCAGAAGAAGCTGCCCTACGGCGTGGGCATCGTGCCGCCGTACCAGTTGCAGCAGACGGCGGACGGCCCGTTCGTGGCAGGCGGTTCCAAGTACTACTGGCTGCACACGCACGACGAGACCGGCGTGATCCACATCGAGTCGCCCGTGCAGCGCACGTTCACCCTCGGCAACTTCTTCGACATCTGGAAGCAGCCGCTGTCGGCCGACCAGGTCGGCCCGGACAAGGGCAAGGTCACGGCGTTCGTGAACGGCAAGCCCTACACCGGCGACCCGAAGAACATCCCGTTGACGGCGCACGGCGTGATCCAACTGGACGTCGGCACGGTCGTGCCGTTCGACAACTACACGTTCGCCCAGGGCCTGTGATGCCGTGACCGAACCGGACGGCGCGACAGCGGCCACTCCCGCACCGCGGACCAGGGTCACCCAGCGCGGCCTGCAGATCGCGTTGGGCCTGCTCTGGCTGCTGGACGGCGCTTTGCAGCTGCAGCCGTTCCTGTTCGGTCCCGGTTTCGCCCGCGACGTCATCGCGCCCGCGGCCGACGGCCAACCCGGGTGGGTGGCCGCCGGGGTGCGGTGGGCCGCGTCGCTGGTCGCCGCCCAACCCGCGGTGTGGAACGGCGCGTTCGCCGGCATCCAGATCGCGATGGGCATCGGGCTGCTGTACCGGCCGCTGGTGCGGGTCGCGCTGGTCGCGTCGGTCGGCTGGTCGGTGGCCGTCTGGTACTTCGGCGAAGGGTTGGGCGGGGTCGCGGGCGGCCATGCCAGCCTGCTCACCGGTGCGCCCGGGGCCGTCGCGCTGTACGCGCTCCTGGCGGCCGTGGCGTGGCCGCCGTTGGAGGGCGACTGGTGGCGGCACGACAGTTCCGGACCGCCCGCGCCGTGGACGCCGATCGCCTGGGCCGTGGTCTGGGTGGGCGGCGCGGTACTCCAGGCGCTGCCCGGGCAGA
>DASZXM010000377.1:0-5711 GCA_035546415.1 Pseudonocardiaceae bacterium | reverse complement strand
TGTCGGTCACGTTGATGTTGCCCGGTGGCACCAGGCCCTGTTGCAGTGCGCCGACCATCCACTGCGCCGCCTTGTAGCCCGCGGAGCCGGGACTGCTGAACTGCGGTTTGCCCTGGCCGTCCAGCACCGTCCCGCCGTACGCGGCGGTCGTCTCGTACCAGTAGGTGGACAGGCCCTCGGCGGCGGCGAACGGGATGTCCAGCGGGTACTGGACGACGCCCTTCGCCTTGACCTGCTTGAGATCGGCCGTGTACTGGTCGATCGTCGTCGGCATGGTGGTGATGCCGGCCTTGGTGAACATCTGCTTGTTGACGGTGGTGACGAGGAACGACGCGTCGTAGGGGATGCCCACGACGTGCCCGCCGGACGTGAACGACGACAGCTGCGGCATGTCCTGCTGCAGTTTCTTCGTGTCCAGGTAGTTCTCCATGGGGTAGAACCAGTTCAGCCTGCCCAGCTGGCCGACGCGGGACCAGTCGACGTCGGTCGCGTCGGCGAAGTACGTCTTGGCGGTCGCCGCGGCGGCGATCTTGGTCTGCAGGCTGTCCCAGTCGATGTCCGTCCAGTTGACGGTGATCCCGGTGGCCTTGGTGAACGCCTGTAGCTCGGCCTTCGGCGGCGCGGGGATCGCGAGTGTGACGTTGATGGTGACGCCGGTGGTCGCCGACGACGCGCCGCTCCCGCTGGAGCACGCGGTGCCCAGCAGGCCCAGGCACGCGAGTGCCGCGACGGCGGTGGCCTTGCGTACGGAGAGCATGAGGCGCCTCTCTTTCCGGAACGCTCGCGTGTCGCTCCGAGCATTACGCGCAGACTTCGAGCATCCTGGATGCGCGTTTGCGATCGTATTGGACAGGACTCTGACACGCCCCTCTGCGGCCGTCAACCATCTGACCGTGGGAAACCTGCTGGTAACCGAATCGTTCCCGGCTCTGCGCAGTTAGTGCGCAGAAACGGCCGACTCTGCGCAGTACGTTTGTTCGTGCGCTAGCCTCGCGGCATGCGTCGCAACCAACGCCTCAACCAGATTCTGTCCGCGGTGGTCGCGCACGGCTCGTTGGAGGTGCCCGAGCTGGCCCATCAGTTCGGGGTGTCGCACGCGACGATCCGGCGTGACCTCGACGTGCTGGAGCGCCAGCGGCTGGTCAGCCGGACGCGCGGCGGGGCGACGACGCACGCGGCGTTCAACGACCTGCCGCTGTCCTACAAGACGGCCCAGGACCTGGCCGAGAAGCGCCGGATCGCCTACGAGGCGCGCCGCCATCTGGCGGGTGCCCGGGTGATCGGCATGACCGGCGGCACGACCGTCACCGAGTTCGCGCGCCTGCTGTCCGAACACGAGGGCGTCACGGTGGTCACGAACGCGCTGAACGTCGCGCTGCACCTGGTGGAGAACCCGCGGCTGCGGGTGTTCGCGGCAGGCGGCGAGATCCGCAGCAGCAGCCAGGAGACCGTCGGCCACAGCACGGAGGCGTTCCTCGCCGAGTACAACCTGGACGTCGCGTTCGTCGGCGTCGACGGCGTGGACGCCGACGCGGGCTGCACCAACTACGACCCCGCGGGCGCCCGGGCGAACGGCGTCCTGGCACAGCGGGCCCGGCGGGTGATCGTGCTGGCCGACGCGACGAAGATCGGCCGGGTGGCACTGGCCAGGGTGTGCGGCATGGTGGAGGCGGACCTGTTGATCACCGACGACCGGGCACCCGCCGACCAGGTCGATCGGATCAAGGCCAGCGGCTGCGACGTCACGCTCGTCTGAGCGCGCCGATCGTGGTTCGCTTGTGCGCAGAAAACGCCGTCAGTTCTGCGCGTTTGGCGCTCGTTGTTGTTCGGGGCGCGACGCCGGTGCGATAGTGCGACCATGACGAAGGTAGCGGTGATCGGCGCCGGCAGCGTCGAGTTCACGCGGAACGTGGTCACCGATCTGTGCGGGTTCACCGAACTGCACGGCAATCTTGAGTTGTCCCTGCACGACATCGACGCGGAGCGGTTGAGCTACGCCGAGGCGCTGGTGCGCCGGATCAACGAGCAGACCGGCGCGGGCGCGACCGTCAGTTCCGACGTCAACCGGTTGGCCGCCGTCGAAGGTTCCGACTACGTGATCAACGAGATCCAGGTCGGCGGCTACCCGGCGACGCGCGCCGACTTCGACATTCCGGCCCGCTACGGCGTCCGCCAGACGATCTCCGACACCATCGGCATCGGCGGCATCTTCCGCGGCCTGCGCACGATCCCCGTCCTGATCGGCATCGGCGAGGACCTCGCGAAGGTCGCCCCCGACTCCTACCTGCTCAACTACAGCAACCCGATGGCGATGCTGCCCTGGGCGGTGTACGAGGGGTCGCCGTTCGACCGGGTCGTCGGCATGTGCCACTCGGTGCGCGACACCCACGCGTTCCTCGCCGGGCTGGTCGGCAAGGAGGTCGCGGACGTCGACTTCGTCACGGCCGGCTTCAACCACCAGGCGTTCGTGCTGAAGTTCGAACACCAGGGCCAGGACCTGTACCCGGCGCTGCGGGCCGCTATCGACGCCGACCCGGAACTGGGTCGCCGAGTGCGGGTGGAGATCTTCCGCCGGTTCGGCTACTTCCCGACCGAGTCCAGCGAGCACAGCGCCGAGTACGTCCCGTGGTTCATGCGCCACGACGGCGAGGTCGAGCACTTCCGCATCCCGATCGGCGAGTACCTGCGCCGCTCCGAGGCCAACATCGACGAGTACGAGCAGACCCGCAGGGAACTGGAGTCCGACCAGCCGCTGGACCTGACGCCCACGTCGGAACTGGCGTCCGAGTTCATCCACGCCCGGGAGACCGGCGTGGCGCGGGAGCTGTACCTGAACGTCCGCAACGACGGCCTGATCAGCAGCCTGCCCGCCGAGTGCTGCGTCGAGGTGCCGCACGTGGTCGACGCGGACGGGCCGCACGCCAAGGCGGTCGGCGCGCTCCCGCCGCAGTTGGCCGCGCTCAACCGCACGTTCCTCAACGTGGTCGAACTGACGGTCCGCGCGGTGCTGGACGGCAACCGCGAGCACGTCTACCAGGCCGCCCTGATGGACCCGAACGCCGCCACGGTCCTCACCACCCGCACGGCACGCGAACTGTGCGACGAACTGCTCACCGCCCACGGCGACCTGATCCCGAAGGCCCTGCGCCCGTAGTCGCTCCGAAAGCGTGAGTCAGCCCAGTGCCGGGATGATCTCCTTCGCGATCAGGTCGGCGTGGGCGGGTTGGTCGTACAGCGGGGTGAACAGAACGAGTTCGGCGCCCGCGTCGATCACGTCGCGCACCGCCCGGACGCAGTCGTCCGGTGTGCCGGCGATCGCCGCCGCTTCGACGTCGGGGGACAGGCTGCCGTACATCCAGGTCAGCTCGGCGTTGATCCGTTCGCGTGCGCGGGCGGCGTCGGCGTCGACCGCGATGTAGACGCGCTTGGCGATCTCGAAGTCCGGTCCGGGGGTCAGCGACCGCACGAACCGCACCTGCTCGGCGAAGGTGGCCGTCGGCGTCGCGCCCGCGCCGAAGAACCCGGTGCCCAGTTCGACGGCGCGGCGCAGCGCGATCGGGCCGTTTGCGCCGAACCACAGCGGCGGGTGCGGTTTCTGGAACGGCCGCGGCGTGATCGTCGCACCGGACAGCTGCCAGAACTCGCCGTCGTGGTCGACGTCCTCCTCCGTCCACAGCCGCTTGAGCAGTTGGACGCCCTCGGTGAACCGGGCCAGGTACCGCTCCGGCCGCATGCCGAACGCGGCGAACGGCCTGCGCTTGCCGCCCGAACCGACGCCCATCTCCAGGCGGCCCCGGGACAGCTGGTCCAGGCTGCTCGTGCTCTTCGCCAGTTCGGCCGGGATGTGCAGCGTGGACACGAACACCGTGCAGCCCAACCGGAGCGTGTCGGTGCACGCGGCGGCGAACGTCATCGCCTCCATCGGGCTGATCTGCGGGCGCTTGCCGAACACGCCCTCCTGCGTCCACGCGCTGTGGTAGCCGGCGGCCTCGGCGCGTGCCAGGTAGTCCCGGAACGCGCCCGGGTCGAACGAACCGTCGGCGTAGTACTGCGGAATCGCGATCGCATACCTCACGACCCGATCCTAGGTGTCGGTCAGCGCACCGTCGCGCCGGCGAGCGCGCTGATCTCGCCGACGACCGACGGCCACAGCGGGCGCGGCAGGTCGTGGCCCATGTCCGGGTACGTGACCAGCCGGGCGCCCGGGATCGCCCGGACCGTCTCCCGCGCGGCGCGCAGCGACTGCAGCGGATCGGCGGCGCCGTGGATCACCAGCGTCGGGGCAGTGATCCCGGCCAGTTCTCGGCGTCGGTCGCCGGAGCGCTGCATCGCCTTGATGTGCCGGCGGTCGGCGGCCTGGTCCGGCGGCGCCTGGTCGGCGATGTGCCGGATCCACTGCTCGTCGACCGGGTGCGCCGGCGAGCCGGTGATCCGGCACAGCGCGACCAGGTGGTCGGCCGGGGAGCCCTTCCGGGACAGGCCGATGAGCTTGAGCGCGGTGCGGATCTTCGGCCTGCTGACCCGCAGGCTCACGCACGGCGCAGCCGACATCGACGTCAGCGTGCGCACCCGGTCGGCGTGGTGCACGGCCATGACCTGGCCGATCATGCCGCCCAGGGACGCGCCGACGACGTTCGCGCTCGGCCAGCCCAGGGTGTCCAGCACGGCCACCGCGTCGGTGGCCATGTCGGCCAGCGAGTAGGACGCGCCCGCCGCGAGGTGGGTGGAGCGGCCACCGTCGCGGTTGTCGAACCGGGCCACGTGGAAGCCGGCCCGCACCAGCGCGGCGCAGAAGTCGTCGTGGTACATCAGCCGCGACGCCTGGCCCATGGGCGCGACCAGCAGCAGCGGTCGCCCGTCGCCGAACGTCTCATAGGCCAGTTCGATGTCGCCGTTCCGGCAGGTCATGACGGTCATGAACACCTCCAATACAACGTATTGTATGGAGGTCGACGGCTTACGGCAATACGTCGTATTGCTAGAGTGGTGGCGTGCCGAAGAAGGTCGACCGGCGAGCGGAGATCGCCGACGCGCTGTGGCGGGTGACCCGCAGGGACGGGTGGGAGGCCGTGACCATGCGGCAGGTCGCCGCCGAGGCCGGCGTGTCCGTCGGCATGGTGCAGCACCATTTCGCGTCCAAGGACCAGATGCTGCGGTTCGCCCTGGACAAGATCGGCACGGACTACGGCGGTCGGATCGCCGCCCGGATCGGTGCGTTGCCGGAGCCGCGTGATCCGCGCGAGGTCGTCCGGATCGTCCTGACCGAACTGCTGCCCGGCGAGGGCGAGGGCCACGTCGAGGTGCAGGCGGCGGCCGCGTTCCTCGGCCGGGCCGTGCTGCATCCGGAGATCGCCGCGCCGATGGTCGCGGCGGGCGCCCGGCTACGGGACTACGTGGCCGCCCAGATCCGCACCGCCCGCCCGGATGCGGATGCCGACCTCGACGCCGCGGGTCTGCTCGCGCTCGCCGACGGGCTGATCGCGCACCTGCTCACCGGCCGGCTCACCGCCGAGATGGCGCACGCCATCCTCGCGGCGCAGTTGGACCGGGTGTTCGGCGGCTCAGACGCTGCGCAGCACTGACACGACGACGCCGAGCACGACGGCCCGGTCGCCGTCGATGACGTCGTACGCGGGGTTGCGCGGTTCCAGGTAGACGTGGCCGTTGCGGCGGCGGAACACCTTCACCGTCGCCTCCTCGTCGATCATCGC
>DASZXM010000376.1:0-2486 GCA_035546415.1 Pseudonocardiaceae bacterium | reverse complement strand
GCACGTGCTGACCGGCGGCAGCGGGGCCATCGAGAAGTTCCGGCCGGCGATCCTGATGGAGATCGAGGCACGCCATCTGGACCGCTACGGGCATTCGGCGGGCGCGACCGTCGACTGGCTGCTGAAGCAGGGCTACACCATGCATGTCTGGCGGCGGGGCTGGCGCGCGGCGGTGGAGGTGTGCGAGGAGCACCGTAACTACCTGTTCCGCGCGCCGTGACCGCCGGGCCGATGGCCGACCGGCGGACGCGCACGCCGTGGCCGGGTCGGGCCGTGGTCGGTGCACAGGCGCTGCTGCTGGTCGCGCTGCTCGTGTCGGTCACCAACGGGCGCCTGTGGTTTCCCGCCTACCGGGTCGACCTGGCGGTGTACCGGTTGGGCTCGACAGTGCTGCTGCACGGGGGAGCGCTGTACGGCCCGCTGCCGCCGCTGGTGACCGGTCAGCGGCTGCCGTTCACGTACCCGCCGTTCGCGGCGATCCTGCTGTCGCCCTTCGCGCTGCTACCGGAGCCGGCGGCGGCTGTCGTCATGACGCTGCTGACCATCGGGGCCCTCGCCGTCGTGGTCGTGCTCGTGCTGCGGTCCTGCGGCACGCTGCCGCACGGTTGGGTGGGCGTCGGTTGGGTGGTTCTGCTCGCCGAGGTGATCGAGCCGGTGCGGACGGCCCTCTACGCCGGCCAGGTCGACGTCCTGCTGATGGCGCTGGTCGTGCTGGACGTGCTCGTCGCCGCTCCGCGGTGGCCGCGCGGCCTGTTGATCGGCATCGCGGCGGCGGTGAAGCTGACACCCGCGGTCTTCGTGCTGTACCTGGTGCTGCGCCGGGATTACCGCGCCGCGCTGACCGCGGGCCTGTCGTTCGCGTGCGCGACCGTGGTCGGCTTCCTGATGGCCAGGGCGGACTCGGTGCACTACTGGACCCACCTGGTCTTCGACGACGGCCGGATCGGCAACGCGTGGTACGCGGGGAACCAGTCATGGTGGGGTCTCCTGTCGCGCATCCACCTGTCCGACGGCGTGCGCGTCGGCTGGTGGCTGGCCCTCGTGGCCGGCACGGTCGTCGTCACGGTGCCGGCCATGCGCCGGGCACTGCGCGCCCGCCGCGACACGGTCGCGCTGGGGCTGAACGCGGTCTGCGGCCTGCTGGTCTGCCCCATCTCGTGGTCGCACCACTGGGTCTGGATCGTCGTCGTGCTACCCGGTTGGGCGGCGATGCCGGGGCGCGTGCCCCGTGTGGTGGCTTGCGGTGGGCTGGCGCTGTTCCTGGCCGCGCCGCAGTGGTGGTGGCCCTTCGGCGGCGGCGCGGAGCGCCAGTGGAACTGGGCGCAGCAGGTGATCGGCAGCGGCTATGTGCTCTTCGGCGCCGGTCTGCTGCTCCTGTCGTCGACGACGTGCTGTGGCACGGAATCCGGCCGGTCCGGGCGCGCTGGCCACCACAGGGTGCGGCCGATGTGCAGGGCGAGTGCCGGCACCAGGAGGGTGCGCACGACGAGCGTGTCGATCAGCACGCCGACGGCGACCAGCGCGCCGAGTTCGATGTTCAGCACGACGGGGCTGAGGGTGAACACCGAGAACGTCGCGGCGAGCACGACGCCGGCGCTGGTGATGACGCCTCCGGTCGCGGCGAGGGCGCGCAGCACTCCGGCGCGATGCCCGTATGCGGCGACCTCCTCCCGGGCCCGGCCCATCAGGAAGATCGTGTAGTCCACGCCGAGCGCGACCAGGAACACGAAACCCAGCAGCAGCACGGCCTGGTCGGTGCTGGCGAACCCGGCGGCCCGGAAGACCAGCGTGCACACGCCCAGCGCCGCACCGGCCGACAGGACGGCGCAGCCGAGCAGCACCAGCGGTGCGATCACCGCGCGCAGCAGGAGTCCGAGCATGAGTGCGACGATCGCGAGCACACCGGGGACGATCACCGCGAGGTCGTGGTCGTTGGCGCGGTTCTTGTCCAGGGTGGTGGCGGCCGCTCCGCCCACCAGGCCGGCCGGATCGACCCGGTGCACGGCGTCGCGCAGCCGCAGCACGGTCTGCCCGGCCGCCGGGTCGGACGCCGGCGCGGACAGCACGACCGGGATGTGCACCCACTGGCCCGACGGCGATGTCCGGGCCGCTCGCACGGCGGCCACACCGGGCACCTGCCCGGCCGCGGTGGCCACCGCGTGCGCCGTGGCGGCGGAGGCGTAGACGTCGGTGAGATCGCTGCTGCCGCCGGGGAAGTGACTGTCGACCAGATGTTGGCCGGCCACCGACTCGGGGGTCGTGGTGAAATTGGTGTCCGGGGTCAGGCCACCGATCGACAGCGCGGCCACGCCTGCGGTCAGGGCGGCCAGCACCACGGCCGTGCGGATCCAGATGCGGCGCGGGTGGCCGCCGACGATGTCGGTGATCCGCTGCCACAGGCCGGCCGGTGCCTCGTCAGCAGCGGTGGCATCCGGCCGGAAGCGCGGTATCCGGGGCCACAGCAGCCATCGCCCGGGCACCACCAG
>DASZXM010000375.1:0-4086 GCA_035546415.1 Pseudonocardiaceae bacterium | reverse complement strand
CGGACTGGGCGTGGATGCGGGCCGCCAGGTCCAGCGCCGGCACCGAGTCCACGCCCACGATCGCCCGGGCGGCCGCCCTCAGGTCACCGCGCCTGGCCAACGTGGCCGCCTCGGCCACCGCCAGCTGATCATCCACTGTGGACTCCATCAGATCGGCCGCAGCCAGCCGACCGGGTCCGGGATGTCCGGTGGCAGCAGTTGGCGCAGCCGGTAGTTGACCTGGTCCAGCGCTCCCATGTCACCGGTGCCGAGCAGGCGTTCGCCGTCCCGGATCAGCGCGTCGGCCTCGCCCGCCGGACGCAGGTCCGCACGCCTGGAACGCAGCGCCCGGAACACCATCGCGGGCCAGTCCGGCTGGTTGCGCAGGATGTCGGTTGCCACGTCGTCGATCCGCTCCAGCAGCCGGGGCACCGCCGCGACGTCCCGCGTGGCAACGACCCGGTCGACCTGACTGGAGATGTCGTCCAGCTCCCGCCGGTCGGCGGCCCGACCGTGCCGGTCCACCAGGTCGGCGCATTCGGCCAGCGCGTTCTGCAGCTCGCGCAGCGTGCGGGGGAACCGGTCGGCGTCCTCGATGTCGTCCAGTGCCGCGTGCAGGTCGAGGATCTTCTCCTCCGCGCTGCGGGCGGCCGCCAGGTCCGTGCCGGCGACGCGGGTCAGGTCGCGGCACGCGGCCAGGTCGGCCCGCAGGTCGGTGAACTGGTCCGCCGAGCCGACCCGGTCGCCCAGCCGGGACATCCGTGCCTCGACCTCGGCCAGTGACTCGGCGAGCGCCACCGGCTCGGGCGCCCGCACCTCGGACAGGTTGATCTCGGCCTCGAACTGCGTGCCCCGATCGAGCACGTCGGCGACCACGGTGAGCAGGCCGGACGTGCTCACCTCCAGGGTCACCTCGACCTTGCTGCCGGCGGCCAGGTCGTACCGGACGTCCCGGGCGCGGATCTCCAGCATGCCGACCTGGTGGTTGCGGTCGGCGCGCGGCTGGTCGCCCTCGAACACCGGGATGCGGAGCACCGAGTTCGGGTCCTGCGGATGCAGGGCGGTGGACGTGGTGAACGTCCTGGTCACGGTGTGCGGCAGGGCCGTGCCCTTGGCCACCAGCCGGGTCAGCGTGTTGTCCGCCGTCCCGATGCCCACCGGCTTGCTCAGCACCTGCGCGCCGACCTCGGTGTCCCGGTGGGTGATGGTCAGCGTGTCCGGCGTGACCCGCTGCGGGGTGCCGGCCGCGTCGGTCACGCGGACGGTGAACCTCGACACCGTGTTGGGCGACAGCGGCACGTCGGTGGCGAACCGACCCTCAGCCGTCGGCGTGACGGCGTCACCGTGGAACGGCGGTTTGGCGTCCGGGTTGTGCAGGCTCACCCGGTACCGCGTCAGGTCCGCCGGGCCGCGCAGGGTCCCGGCGACGGCGGGGTTGCGCATCGACGTGGTCGCCGGATACGACAGGTCGACGGCGATCTCGCCGCGTTTCGGCGTCACCGCCGGCCGCGGCAGCCGGACCGTGCTGGCGTACAGGGCGGCGCCACGGGCGACCGCCGTGGACGGGTCCTGGCGGACGTCCAGCTCGATGCCCAGGCCGGCGGCCGGGTCGGCGAGCATCGCGCGCAGGCCGGGCGCCAGTGTCGGGCCGCCGACCAGGAGCAGCCGGTCGATGTCCCCGGGGGCCAGACCGCCCTCGGCCAGCGCGGCCCGGCAGCAGCGGACCGCTCTGGCATAGAACGGTTCCGCGAGCCGCTCCACGTCCGCCCGGCGCAGCACCGGAGCGAAGTTGACGCTCCGGCCGCCGATGGTCACGTCGACGTCCAGTTCGGTCGAGTCCCGTGTGGACAGTTCGATCTTCGCCTGCTCCGCGGCGAGCTTGAGCTTGCGCAGCGCCGTGCTGACCTCGCGGTCCGGGTTCTCCCGGTGCAGGTCGTCGCGGCCGAGTTCGGCGGCCAGTCGCGGCGCGAGCAGTGTCTCCACGACCGCCCAGTCGATGAGTTTCCCGCCCAGGTACGGGTCACCGGCGTGGTTGAGCACGCGCAGCTCCCCCTCCCGCTTGCTCACGATCGCCGCGTCGAACGTGCCGCCGCCGAAGTCGAACACCATCCAGTAGGCCCGGTCGGCGGAGTCCTGCACGCCGTAGGCGAACGCGGCCGCGGTGGGCTCCTGGACCAGCAGGCACGTCCCGGTGAAACCGGCCAGCGCGGCCGCCTCCGTCGTCGCCTTGTTCTGGTTGAGCGAGAACGCGGCCGGCACGGTGACGACGACCGAGTCGGGTTGCTCACCGGTCTTCTCCAGCACGTCCGCCCGCAGCGACTTGAGCACCTCGGCGGACAGCTCGGGCGGGGTCAGCGTCGTGCCGGTGGCCGGGAAGTGGCGCCGGGCGTTGGCCAGGCCCATCTCCAGCTTGAACTCGGCGGCCACGTTGTCCGGGTCGCCGTCCCAGGCGTTGCGGGCCTTCTGCCCGACCTGGACCGCCCCGTTCCGGGTCAACCGCACCACGGACGGCGTGGTGTCCCGTTGGTCGAAGTTGGCCTTGATCACGCCGACCTCGCCATCGTCGACCACGGCCACCGCACTGTTGGTGGTGCCCAGGTCGATGCCGAAGTCAATCGTTTCCCGCACGCGAATCCTCCTTGCCGGCTGGGTTTCCGACGACGACCTGGCCGACCTGGATCGGCCGGTCGTCCAGGTAGATCGAGGGGCGGATGGTCTCCACCACGGTCGGTGTGGGCACGTCCGGGTCGTCGACCATCGCGACCACCTCCAGCGCGAGGCCGGGGTGGTAGGGCGTGCCGTCGTGGTCCTGGACGACGAGTCCGGCCTCGGCAAGGGCCCGCTCGGCGCGGTCGAGCTGGCGGCTCGCCTGGCGGGCGGTCCGGTTGGTCCGGTCGTCGTCGGCGAGCTGGGCGAGTTTGCGCCTGGCCCGCCACACACCGGTGCCCGCGTCGGCGAACGCACCGTCGTCCCGGGCCGCGGGCCGGGCGACCAGGTCGGCGAGCGCGCGCCGCAGTCGCGCCAGGTCGAGTTCCGGTGCCGCGATGCGGAACGCCGCGTGCTGGCCGCGCTGTCGCAACTCGTCGGCCACCCGGCGGCGCAGCCCGCCCCGGCTCACCGCCGTCCCCCGCGCAGCCGGATCGACCGGACGACCACCGCCAGGATCAGCACCCCGAAGAGCACGACCACCGCGATCGCGACAGGGCTCCAGTTCAGTCCGGTCGCGACGCCGAGCACCACGCCCAGGACCGGAACCAGGCAACCCAGGAACGACTGGCTGGACGCGGCGGCGGCGCGCCTGCGGCGTTCCCGATGGGCCACGAGGTTGCGGTCGATGATGGACCGCTGGTCTGCCGCGACGATGAGGTCCCGCGCCGCCTGATACAGCTGGTCCAGATGTTTCGCGTTCGCCTTCGGTGGTGGACCGGCAAGGTCGAGGGCCGTGTTGTTGAGCTGGATGGCGACCCTGTCCAGCAGCCGGGCGGTGCCGCGGTGCTCGGTGTGCGGCAGCAGCGCGTCCAGCCGTTCCAGCCTGGGCACCACGGCGAGCAGGTCGCGTGACGCCCGCGCCAGCTCACCCGCCGAGCGGTCCGCCGCCGCACGGTCGGCGACCGCCTCGATGCCGTCCCGCAGCGGCGCCACCGCGTCGTCCAGCACGGCGGCCACCACGCCGGGAGCCACCTCCCACCGCGCCGCGTTGCGCACCATGCGGCGCGGGTTCTCGCTGCGCACCGCCAGTTCGGCGGCCGGGACGACCAGCGCCCTGGGCAGCGCGTCCCGCAGTTCGTCCACTGTGGACTCGCCCATTCGGCGGTCGCCCAGGGCGTCGATGCGGTGCCGCACGTGGTCCCACACGGCGGCCCGGCGCAGCAGTTCGATCCACAGCCGCGCGGCCTCCGACCACATCGCGTCCAGCTCGTCGTGGTCGGCCGTGGCCTCCTGTTCCAACCGCAACACCTGCGCGTGCCGCCGGACCGCGTCGTCGTGCGCGGCGTGCAGGCTGCTCGGGCAGCCGCACGCCGGCTCCGGCACGTCCCAGTACCAGAGCAGCTCGTGCACGATCCGCTGCCGCTCGTCGCGCAGGCGCTCGAAAGCGGGCAGCACGGA
>DASZXM010000374.1:0-2394 GCA_035546415.1 Pseudonocardiaceae bacterium | reverse complement strand
GTGGCTCGGTGAACCGGTGTACGCGATGGACGGCAAGCCGCACACGTACGTCGACTACGGCGTGCTCGGCCCGTCCGCCAACGGGAAGGCGCCGGTGTTCGGCCCGGACGGCCGGGTGATCGGCGAGGTGTCGGCCGGGATCAAGGAGACGCAGGTCAGCGGCGCGTGGTGGCGTGAACTACCGGTCGTGGCTGCGTTCACCGTGCTGGCGTTGGGGCTGGGCGCGCTTGCCGCGCTGCTGTTGGCCCGGCAGCTGAAACGCACCACGTTCGGCCTGGAGCTGCACGAGATCGCGCGGCTGTTGCAGGAACGCGAGGCGATGCTGCACGGTGTGCGGGAGGGCGTGGTCACGTTCGACCCGGACGGCAACGTCACCCTCATCAACGACGAAGCACGGCGGCTGATCGGCGTGTACACGGCGGCGCTGGGCAGGCGGTTGGACGACCTGCTGCCCGACGGCCGGCTGCGTGAGGTGCTGTCCGGCGAGTCGGCCGGGTCGGACCAGATCGTGCTCACCGACGAGCATTCCCTGGTGGTGAACCGGATGGCGGTGCACCTGGCCGGTCGCGCGCTGGGCGCCGTGGTCACGCTGCGGGACCGCACCGAGGTGGACGAGCTGATGCAGGAGTTGACCAGCACCCGTGGTCTCACCGACGCGCTGCGCGCGCAGCAGCACGAGTTCGCCAACCGCCTGCACACCGTGTCCGGCCTGCTGGAGCTGGGCCGGTCGGACGAGGCGCTGTCGTTCATCGCGGAGACCAACGGCGCGGCGGACGGGTTCGCCGAGTCGGTGAGCACGCGCATCCGGCATCCCGTGGTGGCCGCGCTGATCGTGGCGAAGGCGACGGTGGCGGCGGAACGCGCGGTGACACTGCTGCTGTCGGAGCTGTCCGACGTGCCCGCGACGCTGCCCGGCCCGCAGGTGGTGCAGGGCATCGTGACGATCCTGGGCAACCTGATCGACAACGCCATCGACGCGGCCAGCCTCGGCCCGCCACCCGGACACGTGACGGTGCGGCTGGTGCAGACCGAGCGGGACCTGACCATCAGGGTCAGCGACACCGGACCGGGCATCCCGGCCGGTGCCAGCCTGTCGATCTTCCGGGAAGGCTTCAGCACCAAGGAATCCGTGGCCGGCGCCGGCCGGGGCATCGGGTTGGCGTTGGTACAGCGGGAAACCCGGCGGATGGGCGGCGAAATCACGGTGACCGACGGCCCCGGGCCGGTGTTCACGGTCGTGCTGCCGATGTTGGTGACCGTATGATCAGCACACTCGTCGTCGACGACGACTACCGGGTGGCCGACATCCACGCCAGCTTCGTCGACCGCGTCACCGGGTTCACGGTCGCCGGCCGCGCGCACACGGCGGCCACGGCACGAGCGGCCATCGCCGAGCTGCGGCCGGAACTGGTGCTGCTGGACCTGTACCTGCCCGACCAGCACGGCCTGGACCTGATCCGCACCCTGGACTCGGCGCACCGCCCGGACTTCCTGGTGATCACGGCGGCCCGCGACCTGCCGACGGTCCGCCAGGCCATGCGGCTGGGCGCGGTGCACTACCTGGTGAAACCGTTCGGCTTCAACCAACTCCGCACCCGGCTGGCCGCCTACCTGGACCTGCACCGGCGGATCGACGCGATCCAGGTCGACGAGGCCGACCAGGAACAGGTGGACGGCCTGTACGCGACACTGCGCACGACACCGTCGGCGCCACTGCCCAAACGGCACTCGGCGCCCACGATGACGCTGGTCCGCGACGCGGTCCGCGACGCGGACGAGGACATCTCGGCGGCGGAGGTGGCCGCGCGGGTCGGCATCAGCAGGCCCACGGCGCAACGCTACCTGTCGTACCTGGCCGACCAGGGCGTCGTGGAACTGCGCCTGCGCTACGGCGGACCCGGCCGACCGGAACAACGCTACCGAGCGAAGTAGCCCAGCCGGCCCACGAGCGGACGTCCGCATCCACAGCCACGCTCGCCCGACACCCGGGCCGGCCGCCGCAACGCCGCCACCCACCCAGCAGACACGCCGCCCGGCGGCAACCGGCATCGGGCGGCGGAGTCGGGTGCCGCGCCCACCGCCGCCACTCGACAGACACGCCGGCGGCAAGCGGCGAGGCCGGGTGCCGCGGCCACTGCCGCCGGCCACCCGCCGCACCGCCCACCACGACACCACCGCCCACCCAACAGCCGCGTCAGGCGGCGGAGTCGGGCGCGCAGCCACACCCACCCAACACCGCCACCCGCCGCCTGCCGCAACTGTCAGGGCGTCCACTCGTCGAGTGCGGCCGCCACTCGGCGGTGGGCCTCCCAGATCTCCTCCGGCAGACCGCTGAACTGGGCCAGGTGCTCCTCCCGGCGTTTCATCTCCGTCCGCCACCGATCCACATCGATG
>DASZXM010000373.1:0-2588 GCA_035546415.1 Pseudonocardiaceae bacterium | reverse complement strand
AGGCCGTCTGGTTCACCAGCGGCACGCCGGCCCAGGTGCGCGAGCAGGTACACGCCACGATGATCGAGGCGCGGCGTCAGCACGCCGTGCCGGTGCTCGTCGCCTACGACATCCCCGGCCGCGACTGCGCCCAGTTCTCCGCAGGCGGCGCGCTGAACCAGGCCGACTACCAGGCCTGGATCGACGGCTTCCGCGCCGGCCTCGGCCACAGCAGGGCGATCGTGATACTCGAGCCCGACGCATTGGGCAACATGCCCTCGGACTGCCACCTGCCGGCATCGGTCTACCCGTTCACCGACGAGGAGCGGACCGCCGAGATCAACTTCGCCGTCGACGCACTCACCCGCGACCGGGGTGTCGACGTGTACCTGGACGGCACGCACAGCGCGTGGCAGGCGGTGGGCACCATCACCCAGCGCCTGCTCGCCGCCGGCGTGCAACGTGCTCGCGGCGTCTATCTCAACGTGTCCAACTACCAGCCCACCCCGGAGTTGGTCGACTACGGCACCTGGATCGCCGACTGCATCGCGGTGGTCACCGATCCGGCGAACCCGTTGTTCGGCAAACCGTCGGCGTGCGCCAGCCAGTACTATCCAGCGACCCAGTCGGATTTCAGCACGTGGGGCCTGACCACCCGGTTCTACGCCGAGCACTTGGGCAGCGCGGTCCCCACGACACACTTCGTGATCGACACCAGCCGCAACGGCGCCGGTCCCCATGACATGACGGAGTTCGCCGGGCCGCCGTTCGATCAGCCGTCTTCGGTGATCGCGGCGTTGGCGTCTGGTGGCTGGTGCAATCCGCCGGACGCCGGCCTCGGTCTCCGCCCGACCACGAACACCGGCACGCCGCTGTTGGACGCCTACCTGTGGGTGAAGATTCCCGGCGAGTCGGACGGCCAGTGTGACGCGGCCGGTGGCGTGCGCGCGTGGGACTACTCGTCGTTCACCGAGCCCGGCTGGCCGACCACGGCCGCCGACCAGCAACTGTTCGACCCGCTGTGGGGCATGGACGACCCGGCGGCCGGCACCTGGTTCCCGCAGCAGGCCCTGCAACTGGCCCAGGACGCGAACCCGCGGTTGCGGTAGGACCTCCCAATGAACGTTTCATCCAATGCCCCACCGTAACCGTCCGGTGGTCCGCGCCCGATGGCCGAGAATCGGCAAGTAAACCGTGGTTTCCGAATTCCAGGCCGACGGTGCGGTCGGTGGACGGACTGTCGAGAGTCGATCCGACGTGCTATGGCGATACCGGTTCGCCGACTCGTGGCGGCCGACTCCCTGCTTTACCGGATGCACTGTCTGGAAGGAATTCCCACCGTGGGCGGAAAAAGCAAACGGATGACATCGCTGTCGCTGGCCGCTGCGGGAGCCCTGGTGGCGGCCGGTGCGCTGACGGTCGTGGCCCAGCCGGGCGTCGCGTTCGCGGCGTCCACGGCGACCATCAACGGGGCCACGACGTACCAGACCATCACCGGTTTCGGCGCCTCGGAAGCGTTCGGTGAGGCCAGTACGGTCATGAACGCCGCGTCGTCGGTGCAACAGCAGACGCTGGACCTGCTGTACAGCCCGACCAAGGGCGCGGGCCTGACCATGCTGCGCAACGAGATCAGCGCGGACTCCGGCAGTACGATCGAGCCGAACAATCCGGGTGGCCCGAACGCCACGCCCAGCTACGCGTCGCTCGCGTCGATCGGCCAGGACCAGGGACAGCTCTGGTTCGCTCAACAGATCAAGAGCCGGTACAACGTGAGCAACGTGTTCGCGGACGCCTGGAGCGCGCCGGCGTTCATGAAGACCAACAACTCGACGGCCAACGGCGGCCAGGTCTGCGGTGTCACAGGCGCGTCCTGCTCCAGCGGTGACTGGCGCCAGGCGTACGCGAACTATCTGGTGCAGTACGCGAAGGACTATGCGGCCGCAGGGGTGCCACTGAGCTACGTCGGCCCGTCCAACGAACCCGACTTCAGCGCCAACTACGACAGTATGACCATGAGCGGGACTCAGATGGCGAACCTGCTGGACGTGGTCGGGCCCACGGTCCACAACTCCGGGCTGTCCACCCAGGTCGAGTGCTGCGCGGCCACCGGTTGGTCGGTGTCCGGCCAGTACGCCTCCGCGATCGCCGCTGACTCGACGGCGCTGGCCAACACGGCCGCACTGACCAGCCACGGCTACAGCAGCGCCCCCACGTCCCCGATGTCCGGCTGGAACAAGCCGACCTGGCAGACGGAGTGGTCCACCTTCGAGGGCTGGGACCCGGCGTGGGACGACGGCTCGGCGGCGTCCGGCATCGCCTGGGCACAGCACATCCACACCGGGCTGACCTCGGCCAACCTGAGCGCGTTCCTCTACTGGTGGGGGAGCACCACGCCGTCGGAGAACGGCGACAACGAGGGCCTGTTGGAAATCAACGGTTCCTCGGTGATTCCCGCCGGCCGGTTGTGGGCCTTCGCCAACTACAGCCGGTACATCCATCCGGGCGCCACCCGCATCGGCGCGACCACGTCGGACGGCAATCTCCAACTGAGCGCCTACAAGAACACCGACGGCACGGTCGCGATCGTGGTGATCAACACCGGCAGCGCC
>DASZXM010000372.1:0-2536 GCA_035546415.1 Pseudonocardiaceae bacterium | reverse complement strand
CGAAGTCGCGGCGCTGGCGGCCGTCCTCCAGCACCGTCGGTGCCTCGCCACGTTGCAGCGACGAGCGGAACAGCGACGCCACCCCGGCGTACGGCGTGTCCCTCGGCATCCGGGGGCCGTACACGTTGTGGTAGCGCAATGCCACCACCGTGCCACCCGTCTGCCGCGCCCACGCGGCCGCGTAATGCTCCTGCGCCAGCTTGCTGGCCGCGTACGTGCTGCGCGGATCCAGCGGCGCGTCCTCGGGCACCAGACGGTCGGCCAACTCGGCACCGCACACCGGGCACGGCGGCTCGAACCGCCCGGCCGCGATGTCGTCGGTCCGCCGCACGCCCGGCCGCACCACACCGTGCTCCGCGCACTCGTACCGGCCCTCGCCGTACACCACCATCGACGACGCCAGCACCAGCCGTCCGATCCCGGCCCTGTGCATCGCGGCCAGAACCTCGGCCGTGCCGAGATCGTTGTGCGACGCGTAGCTCGGCGCGTCGGACGGGTCGACGCCATGGCCGACCACGGCCGACTGGTGGCACACGGCGTCCACACCGTCCAGCAACCGGTCCAGCACCTCCGGGTCGCGGACGTCACCGATCGCCAGCCGATGGTCCGTCGTCCACGGCACGGCCGCCGCGATGCCGGCAGGGTCACCACGGTCGACCGAACCGTGTGCCTGCGGCAACAGGCAGTCCAGTCCGACTACGTCGTGGCCGGCATCGGCCAGTGCGTCGGCGACGTGCGATCCGATGAAACCGGCCATCCCGGTCAGCAGTACCCGCATGACCGCAACGCTAGGGGCGCGTGGTCACCGAGCACGATGCCGAACCGGTGGACGTCACGAAACCGTCAGAACCTCCGACCGCTACCGTGAGCCGCATGGAGCGCAGCACGCAGCGACTCGGCCGGGCACTCGTCGTGATCGTCGACGACCGGGTCGTGCACGGAGAACACGATGACAAGACCGGTCCGCTGGTCACCGAGTTGCTGGAGGAGACCGGTTTCATCGTGGACGGCACCGTCGCCGTCGCGGGCGAGACGGTCGACATCCGCAACGCCCTGAACACGGCCGTCATCGGCGGTGTCGACCTCGTCGTCACGGTCGGCGGGACCGGCGTCTCACCGCGTGACGTCACCCCCGACGCCACCCTGGGCGTGCTGGACCGACCGATCCCCGGCATCGCCGAAGCCCTCCGCGCCTCCGGCTTGGCCGCCGGTGCCGTGGACGCCGGCATCTCCCGCGGTCTGGTGGGCGTGTCCGGCAGCACCCTCGTGGTCAACCTGGCCGGCTCGCGCGCCGCGGTGCGCGACGGCATGGCCACGCTGTCCGCGCTGGTGCCGCACGTGATCGAGGAGCTGTCCGGGTTGGACGAGGCCTGACCAGATCGCTGACCCGGCACTACTGACCTGCTGCCACTGGCCGGCGCCACTGACCGGCGGCCACTGACCTGGGGTCACCGACCGGCGCCACTCACCCACCCGAGCCGAACAGCCCGCTCCGGACACCGACGGGCCGGGAACGCCGGTCGTGTTCGGCTGCTGGGCCGCCAAGGCCGGTCGTGTTCGGCTGCCGGCCGCCAATGCCCGTCGTGTTCGGCTGCCGGGCCGCCGACGTGGGCTCGCGCGTCGCCAACGCCGCGCGCGGGCTCGGGTCGGCCGCGTCGAACCGGGCCGGCTCGGTGTGATCGTGCGTCCGGCGCCGCTGGTCGTAGCCGTTCGGGTGTCCGGTTGTCGTTGCGGGGCGTGGGGCCGTGGGTGCGCGTGTCGGCTCTCATCGGCCGGCTGTGCGTTGCCGGCCGGTCAGCTCGGGGGACCGGGGATGGTGGCGGTCAGGGCTGGGTGCCGTTCGGGTCGTCCTTGCCGTCACGGTTGAGCGCCTCGGCGACCTTGCCGCTGACGGTTTCGATCTTCTCGTGGTACTTGCCGCCAGTCGCCTTGTCCACAGTGGACGCCGCGCTCGACACGCCCTTGGCCGCCAGGCCCGCTGCCTTCTCCGCGTACGGAGCGGCCTTCTCCGCCAGCGGCTTGGCCTTCTCGGCGAGTGGCTTCGCCTTCTCCACGAGTGGCTCGGCCTTCTCCGCCAGTTCTCCGGCCATCTGCTTGGCCTTGTCCAGGAAGCTCATGATTCGCCCTTCTGCCTCGTCGTCCTGTGTTTCATGCTGTGTTTTCATGCTGCCACCGACCGGTGGCCTCGGCCTGCTGTGATGATGGTGAAGTGACCGAATCAGCCGAACCGGAAACCCCGCGTCCGCCGCGCAGGCGGCCGTCGGTGGCTGACGTCTTCGGTGACGTCCTGCCCGACGTCACCAGTGACGAACGCTCACCGGACCGCACCGACCGTGACGACGACACCTGGTACGAGGACAACCGGCCGCCGCACCACGACCGAGGGTGACGGCCGCCGGTCGTCCTCGTGCCCCGCTCAACCCCGCTGCTGCGCGCGCAGCAGGTCCCTGATCTCGGTCAGCAGTTCGACGTCCGTCGGCTCCGGCGCGACCTGCGGCTGGTTGCGCCTGCGCCGTTCCAGGATCGTGGTCATCGG
>DASZXM010000371.1:0-4612 GCA_035546415.1 Pseudonocardiaceae bacterium | reverse complement strand
TGCACAGCGACGACCACGACCGGACCGTCGAGGAGATCCACCAGCGCCTGCGCCGCACAGTGAGCGGACCGGTCGTGGTCGTCGGCGAACGGGCGGTCAACCACGACTGGTCACGCGCCTTCGCCCTGGCCAGCCGCTGCGGCGCCGTGATGCGCGCGATCGGACACACCGACCTGGGCGCCACCACGGGCCGGTACGCGCTCTACGCCATGATCTTCGACGCCGAGCGGGTCCGCGAACTCGACCGGTTCATCGCCGACTCCATCGGCCCGCTCCTGGACTACGACCGGCGGCGGGGCACCGACCTCGTGGACACCCTCGGCGCCTACTATGCCCACCACGCCAACGTCGCGGCCACCGCGCGCGCGTTGCACGTCCACGTCAACACACTGCTCAAGCGACTGGACCGCGCCAGCACCGTGCTCGGCGTCCACTGGCGCGACGAGAACGACCTGGAACTGCGCCTGGGACTCCGGCTGCACCAACTCAGGGCGATCGCGACCACCCCGTCATGACGCACGGCTCGCCGAGTCCCGCAGGGCGCGTTTGGACAGTTTGCCGGTGCCCGTCTTGGGCAGTGTGGCCATGAAGACGAACTCGTCGGGCAGCCACCATTTGACGACCATCGGCGTGATGTGGCGCAGGAGGTCGTCGGCGGTGGCGGAGCTGCCGTCGCGCAGGACGACGTAGGCGACGGGGCGCTCCGTCCACCGCGGGTCCGGCCGGGCGATGACGGCGACCTCGACGACGTCGGGATGGGACGCGATGGCGCCCTCCAGTTCGACCGAGGAGATCCACTCACCGCCGGACTTGATCAGGTCCTTCATCCGGTCCACGAGTCGCAGGTAGCCGTCGGCGTCGATGGTGGCCAGGTCGCCGGTGCGCAGCCAGCCGTCCTCGGTGAAGCTGCCGTCCCCGTCCACCCGGAAGTAGCCGCCCGCCACCCAGGGCCCCGCCACGTGCAGTTCGCCGACGGACGTGCCGTCACGCGGCAGTTCCCGGCCCGTCTCGACATCGACGACGCGCACGTTCACCAGTGGCAGGGGCTGGCCCTGGGCGGCCCGCACGGCCACCTGGTCCTCGGTGGTCGCGCCGTCGTGTTGGGTGCGCGTGCCGCCGATGGTGCCGACCGGGCTGACCTCCGTCATCCCCCACGAGTGGGTGATCGGCACGCCGACCACGGCGCGGTAGGTCTCCGACAGTGCCGGGGGAATGGCGGAACCGCCGCCGAGCAGGAACCGCACGGCGCTCAGGTCGTGCGCCGCGAGTTGGGGAGCCAGGCTCGTCCACACCGTCGGCACGGCGCCCGCGACGGTCACCCGCTCGGCCGCCATCAGCCGCAGCAGGTGCGTCGGTTCCGCGGACGCGCCGGGCAGCACGAGGGACGCGCCGGCCATCATCGCGCCGTAGGGCAGACCCCAGGCGTTGGCGTGGAACATCGGCACGATCGGCATCACGACGTCGCTTTCGCTGATACCGATGAGCCCGGCCGCGAGCGTCCCCAGACAGTGCAGGACGGTGGACCGGTGGCTGTACAGCACACCCTTCGGCGATCCGGTCGTGCCGGAGGTGTAGCACAGTCCCGAGGCCAGGTTCTCGTCCGCGAGCGTGAACGTGTCCTCGAACGAGCCGGCGAACGGGTCGGCGCCGGAGATCAGCTCGTCGTAGTCCAGGATGCGCGGATCCGCCGCGATCTCCGTGTCACTGCCGTCGGGCAGCACCACCCAGTGCCGTACCCGGGGCAGCCGGTCGACGCTCGGCCAGATCCGCGGCAGCAGCGCGCGGTCGACGAACACCACGTCGTCCTCGGCGTGGTTGACGATGTACTCGATGTGCTCGGCGGACAGCCGGATGTTGATCGAGTGCAACACGCGTTTGGTGGCCGGGACCGCCAGATACAGTTCGAGGTGGCGTCGCGTGTTGCTGGCGAACGTGCCGACACGCGCGCCGACCGGGACGCCGAGGGAGTCCATGGCGGTGGCCAGCCGCCGGGCGTGGTCGGCGACGTCGGCGTACGTGAGC
This sequence comes from Pseudonocardiaceae bacterium, assembly GCA_035546415.1. Classification (GTDB taxonomy): domain Bacteria; phylum Actinomycetota; class Actinomycetes; order Mycobacteriales; family Pseudonocardiaceae; genus DATEPR01. The sequence goes on along the minus strand of DASZXM010000371.1, from coordinate 2,590 downwards.
CGCTCGGCACCCGCGGTCACGACGTGCTTGTGCGCATACAGCCGCTCGGCCCGTTCCAGGATGTGCGCGAGGGTGAGCGGCCGTGGCTGCATCAACCCGTCCATGGCCCCGGCTTCCACGACCGAAACGCGTGCGGCGGCGACATCAGGCATGGCCCTCTCTTTCCCGTCGGTGGGCCCACACTAAGTGCGTTTCCGGACCGAAAAAGAGGTGTGATCCTTCCACTCATCTGCCTGTGCCGGCGGCGATTCCGCACACCGGTGGCCGAGCGTCAGCGGGCGGCCAGGGCCAGCAGTTCGCGGACCGGTCCCACGGGCGGCTGCGGGTCGCCGCGCCAGACCGCGCGCAACGAGCGGCGTAGGTCCAGTCCGGTGACCGGGACGACGCGTACCCGGCCGAGTGCCAGGTCGTCGGCGACGGCCAGCGAGGAGATCGCGGCGGGGCCGGCGCCTGCCGCGACGGCCGCCCGTACGGCGGCGGCTGTGGACACCGCGAGCGCGGGTGCCGCCCGGGGCGCGTCCGGTGGCAGCACGGCGGCCAGTGCCTCGTCGAACGACTGCTGACTGCCCGAGCCGGGTTCCCGGCTGACCAATGGCGTCCTGGCCAGCAGTCCGACGGGCACCGGGGTTCGACGGCGTGTCCACGGATGGTCCGGACGCGCCACGATCAGCAACTCGTCGTGGGCCACCACGCGTGCGTGCAGGTCCCTGGGCGGCACAGGACCTTCGACGTAGCCGACATCCGCGTCGCCGTTGCGGACCCTGGCGATGACCGAGTCGGTGTTGATGGCGGACAGTTCGATCTCCGTCGGCGGCAGGCCGGCGCGTGCCTGTTGCTCGTGGAAACGCACCAACCAGGTGGGCAGCAGATGTTCGGCGATCGTCAGGCTGGACGCGATCCGCAGGTGGGCACGGACGTGGGTGCGCAGACTGTCCAGCGCCGCACCCAGGGCACGGGCGTCGGCCAGCAGACCGGAGGCCCATTCGTTGACCAGCGCGCCGGCCCGCGTCAGCTGCGACCCCCGGCTGGAACGCACCAGCACCGTCACACCGAGCTTGCGTTCCATCGCGCGGATGCGCAGGGACGCCGCCTGCTGCGTGAGGCCGAGGGACGTTGCGGCGGCGGTCACACTGCCCAGCCGCGAGATGGCGTCCAGGAGTTCCAGTTCGACCAGGTCGGGCAGTCGCGCGCCGAGCATCCGCGAATCCGCCATCATCACCTCCGGCACAAGCTGCCCTTGTGACGGTACAAGATCCGGCGGCTACCGCGCGCGGACGCGGTGGGTGAGCGTGGAGACGTGCGCCGCGAGTCCGCCCTGAACCCACCCGGGTACGCCGGTCGGCCGGCTGCCGACGGTGCGACCCGGCGGATCGTGACCTGGTGGCTGGTCGTCGTGGGTACGGGCGTCGCCGCCGGTGCCGCGGGCATCGCCCTGACGCTGCTGTTACACGCGGTACAGCACGTCGCCTTCGGCTACACCGAGAACACGTTCCGCTATGGCGTGATTCGGGCATCACCGGCCCGGCGGGTGCTCGTGCTGATCACCGGCGGCGTCGTGGCCGGTCTGGGCTGGTGGCTCGTGCGGTCGATCACGTCGGTGCGCACGGTGGCCGACGCGGTGTCGCCGGCGGTGTCGCCGGCGGCGAGCCGACTGCCTGTCGTGTCCACCACAGTGGACAGCTGCCTCCAGATCGTCGTGGTCGGCTTGGGCGCGTCGCTGGGCCGTGAGGGAGCACCGAGGCAACTGGCCGCGTCGTGTGCCGCCTGGCTGGCCGAGCGATGCGGGCTGGACGCCGAACAGCGGCGGATCGTGATCGCGGCGGGCGCGGGCGCCGGCCTGGCCGCGGTCTACAACGTCCCGCTGAGCGGCTGCCTCTTCGCCGCCGAGGTCGTGCTGCGGTCGCTCTCCCTGCGGTGTGTGGTCCCGGCCGCGGTCGCCAGCGTGGTGGCCACCGTGACCAGCTGGCTCGTCCTGCCCGACCAGCCGACCTATTCCGTCGGCCCGCTCCACCTCACCGGGTCGCTGCTGACCTGGTCCGTGCTGGCCGGGCCGATCGCCGGGCTGGCCGGCTGGGCGTTCCGCGAACTGATGCGCAGGGCCAGGTCCACGGCGCCACGGTCGTGGCGGCTGCCGGTGGCCACCGTCACCGCGTTCGCCGCGCTGGGCGCGCTCGCCATCCCGTTCCCGGACCTCTTGGGAAACGGCAAGGGCCCCACACAACTCGCGCTGACCGGGTCACTCGGCCTGGCCGCCGCGAGCGCCCTGGTGTTCCTCAAACCCGCGGCGACGGCGGCGTGCCTGCGCAGCGGAGCGACGGGCGGCCTGCTGACCCCGTCCCTGGCCACCGGCGCGCTACTCGGTGCCGTCCTGGGCCACGCCTGGTCACTGCTGTGGCCGGGCACGCAGCCGGGCGCCTACGCGGTGGTCGCCGCGGCGGCGATGCTCGCCGTGACACAACGGGCGCCGCTGACCGCGGTGGTCCTGGTCGTCGAGTTCACCGGCACCGGCGTGGAACTGCTGGTGCCGATGCTGATCGCGATCGGTTTGGCGATGGCCGTCGCCGAACTGCTCCCGGCGCCCGGTCGGACC
>DASZXM010000370.1:0-2530 GCA_035546415.1 Pseudonocardiaceae bacterium | reverse complement strand
GTGTCCGCCGTGCTCGGCTTCCTGCCCCTGGTGTGGCTTTCCCTTGCCTACCACTGGGGTCTGGTCGGCATCTGGTCCGGACTGTCGGCGTTCATGGTGCTGCGGCTGCTCGCCGCGTTCGGTCGGCTGGCCACCGGCAGGTGGGCCGTCGTCGGCGTCTGATGTGGGCAAACACACCCTGACATCCGGTATCGCCGCGACCGTCGGTGACGATGCAATGGACGAGACCCCGTCCGCCCACCACTCCGACAGGAGGCGCTTCCCCGTGCGCGCCAGCCGCACAGCCTGGCTGTTCTGGTCCATCGCCGTTGTCGTCTACATCGCCGCCGTCTTCCACCGCAGCTCTCTGGGCGTGGCCGGATTGCAAGCCACGCAACGATTCGGTGTCGGTCCCGCCGCACTGTCCACTTTCACCGTGTTGCAGGTCGCCGTCTACGCGGCCATGCAGGTCCCCACCGGACTGCTCGCCGACCGCTTCGGCCCCCGGCGCGTGCTGGTCGGCGCCGCGCTGCTCGTGGGCACCGGTGAGATCCTCTTCGGCGTCGCCCACTCCTACCCGCTGGCACTGCTGGCCCGCGGCGTGCTCGGCATGGGTGACGCGATGACATTCGTCAGCGTGCTGCGTGTAGTCGCCGGCACGTTCCCGGTCCGGATGTACCCGCTGATCGTCGCGCTCACGTCGATGCTCGGCGGCGCCGGCAACCTCGTCGCGACCGTGCCGCTGACCCTGCTGCTGGCCAGCAGCGGCTGGACGTTGACGTTCCTGGTCACCGGCCTGGTCACGGCGGGCTACGCGGCCGTCGTTGGCACCACGCTGCGCGTCCCGAACACGCACGTGTCCGAACCGGCCGTGCGCGGCACGATCATCCGCGGCGCGCTGTCCGCGTGGCGCGTCCCCGGCACCCGACTGGGCTTCTGGGTGCACTTCACGACGATGGCCAGCCCGACCACGCTGGGCCTGCTGTGGGGCTACCCGTACCTGGTCCAGGCGCAGCACCTGCCCGCCGTGCGGGCCGACGAGGTGCTCGGCGCGCTGGTGATCGGCGGCATGGCGGCCAACCCGCTACTCGGTGCGCTCACCAGCCGCCGCCGCGACCTGCGGATGCCGCTGGTCGTCGGGTACCTGGCGGTGGCGATGGCCACGTGGGCGGTACTGCTCGCCGCACCCGGCAGGCTGCCGTTCGGCGTGTTGCTGCTGGCGTTCGTGGTGTTCGCCGTCGGCGGCCCGATGTCCGCGATCGGCTTCGCCCTGGCCCGGGACTACAACCCGGTGCACCGGGTCGGCACGGCCACCGGTGTGGTCAACGTCGGTGGCTTCCTGGCCACGACGATGGCCGCGCTCGGCGTCGGTGTCCTGGTCCAGGCACTGGGACCGGCCGGCCCGGCAACGGCCTACCGCATCGGCCTGTTGGCCGTGGTGGTCGTCACAGTGTTCGGCGCCGGTCGCGTGGCCGTGTGGTGGCGCCGGGCGCGGGCCGAGGTGTTCGCCGCGCAGCACCGGGGCGAGGAGGTCCCGGTCCACCTCACCATCCGGCGCTGGGACGTGCGACCGACACCGGAACCGGCGGTCGCCTAGCCATCGGGAAAGATGTCGCGCTGTGGCAAGCACGTCCCGTCCAGCGTCTCGTTCAGCGTCGTCCCGTACCACCGTCCCGCCCGGAGTCGTCATCGTCGACAAGCCGGCCGGCATGACGTCCCACGACGTCGTGGCGCGCGTCCGGCGGATCTTCGGCACCCGCAAGGTCGGCCACGCCGGCACGCTCGACCCGATGGCGACGGGCGTGCTGGTGCTCGGCCTGGAGCGGGCGACGAAGCTGCTCGGGCACCTCGCGCTGGAACGCAAGGCGTACCTGGCCACGATCCGGCTCGGCGCGTCGACCACCACCGACGACGCCGAGGGTGAGCTTTTGTCCGAAGTGGACGCGTCGGCGGTGCCGGAGGACGCGGTACTGGCCGGTGTCGCCGCGCTGACCGGGCCGATCCAGCAGGTGCCCAGCTCGGTCAGCGCCGTCAAGATCGACGGCAAGCGCGCCTACCAGCGGGTCCGCGAGGGTGAGGACGTCCAACTGCCGCCGCGTCCGGTCGTGGTGCACCGGTTCGACGTGCTGGCGTTGCGTCGCGAGGAACGGGCCACCGAGCTGGACGTGCTGGTGGACTGCTCGTCCGGCACGTACGTGCGGGCGCTGGCCAGGGACCTGGGCGCCGGCCTCGGCGTCGGCGGGCACCTGACGGCCCTGCGCCGCACCCAGGTCGGCCCGTTCGGCCTGCGCAACGCCCGCACCCTCGACCAGCTGACCGAGCACGCCGAACTGTCCCTCGACCTGGACGCGGCCGTGTCGCTGGCGTTCCCGCGGCGCGACGTGGACGCCCGCGAGGCGGGTGCGATGGCGCACGGCCAGCGCCTGGCCCCGGGCGGGCTGCCGGGGACGTACGGCATCTTCGACCCGGAGGGCCACGTCGTCGCACTGGCCAGGGACGAGGGCAGTGGCAGCACGGGTCACGCCACGGCACTGGTGGTGCTGGCGCCCGC
>DASZXM010000369.1:0-23230 GCA_035546415.1 Pseudonocardiaceae bacterium | reverse complement strand
TACCGAACGCCATTGTGTAAGGAGCTCTTAGTGTGGGTATTCCACACGTGGGCGTCAATGAGTTTCGAATGTTTCGATACAAAATCGCACAGCGAATGCGGCGGTCGCGAATCGTCGGAACCGGACCGTGTAATTTACTGTCCCGCCAGGGCGGTCACGTCGATTCCTTCGGCCGCGAGGGCGTCCCGGTAGCCGGCGACGGCGGCGAGCTTGACACCTTCGTAGCCGCGCACGACGTCGGGCAGGCTCGCCACTCGGACGGCGCGCTCGTAGCCGTCCGCCGACAGGTCCGCCGTGAGGTCGGTGACCACGTCCCGGTAGTGCGCGACCAGGGCGCGTTCGAGCCTGCGGACACGGGTGTGGCCGAACACGTCGAACGGGGTGCCGCGCAGCCGCTTCATCGTGGCCAGCACCCGCAACACGCCCTGGGACCGGGGCCCGAACGCGACCTTCGTGCGCCTGCCGAGCGCGCGCAGCACGGGCGGGTGCAGCCGGAAGGTCACCCGGCCGCTGCCGGGCACCTCCGCGGTCGCCGCCTCGGCGAACCCGGGAGCGGTGAGCAGCCGGGCCACCTCGTACTCGTCCTTGTAGGCGGTGAGCTTGTACAGGTAACGCGCGACGGCCTCGCTGAAGCGTGTCTCGGCCGTGACGGCACGTTCGGCGTCCCACACCCGCTGCACGAACCGCACGTAGTCGTCGGCGGTCCGCACGTCCTGGAACCCGACGAGTTCGGCCGCCCGCACCGCGACCAGGCGCCGGACCTCGCCCGCCAGGGTGGACCCGGCCAGCGCGGGCGGCGGGACGGGTTCCTGCGTGCGCACCCGCGGTGCGACGGCGGCGGCGAAGGCGTCCGGTTCGGCGACCGCGGCCCGGCCCCACCGGAACGCCGCGACGTTCGCCGACACGGCCACCCCGTTGATGCCGATCGCCTGTTCGATGGCCGCGGCCGGGATGCGCAGCGCGCCGCTCTGGAACGCGGCGCCGACGAGCAGGAAGTTCGCCGCCGCTGTGCTGCCGAACAGCGCCTCGGCGGCGGCCAGGGCGTCCAGCGTGTGGAGTTCGGCGGTCACCGACTCCAGCCGCGCGACGAGCTCGTCGGTCGCCGGGTGGGTGATCTTCGGGTCGAACACCATGTCGCCGGTCGGCGTCTGGCTGGTCGACGCGACGGCCACGGTGGCCGCCGGGTCGGCGTAGGCCAGGTTGCGGGGTTCGACGGCCGTCAGCAGGTCGAACGCGAGGACGCAGTCCGACGATCCCGGCGACACCCTGTTGGACGGTTCGAGCCGCTGCTCGGCGAAGCGGAGATGACCGGTGACGGGGCCGGCCTTCTGGCTCAGGCCGGTCTGGTCGAGCGTCTGGACGTCGTACCCGGCCAGCAGTGCGGCGGTCGCGAGCACCTGGTTGACGGTGACGATCCCGGTGCCGCCGATGCCGGCGAGGAACACGTCCTGGGTGCCGGGTCCGCCGGCCGTCGCCGGCTCGGGGACCGGCGGCGGCTCGGGAGCCCGGCGGCTCGCCCGGTCGGCTCGCGGGTCGATGTCGACGGTGACGAAGGACGGGCAGTCGCCGTCCAGGCAGCTGTAGTCGGTGTTGCAGGACGTCTGGTCGATCCGGGTCTTGCGGCCGAACTCGGTGTCCACCGGACGGACCGACAGACAGTTGCTCTTCGCGCCGCAGTCGCCGCAACCCTCGCAGACGGCCTCGTTGATCACGACCCTGGTGGTGCGCGCCGGCAGGCTGCCGCGCTTGCGCTGCCGCCGGGCGTCGGCGGCGCAGTGCTGGTCGTAGATCAGCACCGTCACGCCCGGGGTGTCCCGCAGCCTGCGCTGGGCCTCGTCGAGCCGGTCGCGGTGCCACAGCAGCGTGCCCTTGGCCAGCCTGCCGCGCCGGTGGCGGCCCGGTTCGTCGGCGCAGATGATGATCTGGCTGACGCCTTCACTGGTGAGCTTGTGGGTCAGCGCCTCGACGGGCAGCGCCCCTTCGGCGTCCTGCGCACCGGTCATCGCGACGACCTCGTTGTAGAGGAGCTTGTACGTGATGTTGACGCCGGCGGCCACGCACGCCTGCACGGCCAACTGTCCGGAGTGGAAGTAGGTTCCGTCGCCGACGTTCTGGAAGATGTGCTGGACGTCGGTGAACGGCGCCTGGCCGATCCACTGTGCCCCTTCGCCGCCCATCTGCGTGATGCCGACGACCGACGACGCCTCCCGCGCCTCCAGCGTGACCATCGTGTGGCAGCCGATGCCACCGCCGCCGATGGAACCCTCCGGGAGCACCGTCGACCGGTTGTGCGGGCACCCGCTGCAGAAGTAGGGGGCCCGGGAGGTGCTGAGCAGAGGCAGTTGGATCGGGCCGGGGGCCGGCTCGGCGAGCGGGACGCGGTCGCGGAGGACGCGCCGCAGCGGTCCGGTGAGCCGCCCGGCGGTCAGCTCGCCGTCGTGCGGGACGAGCGGCAGGCCGTCGGCGTCCTTCTTGCCGAGCACCCGGGGGGTGTGCGGGGTCCCGTAGAGCGCGTCGCGGACCTGGGTCTCCAGGAAGGCCGTCTTGTCCTCGACGACGAGGATCTCCTCCAGGCCGGCGGCGAACTTCACCACGGCGTTCCGGTCGACCGGGTGGATCAGGCCCATCCGCATCACCCGGACACCCGACGCCGCGAGCCGAGCGTCGTCGACGCCGAGGTCCACCAGGCTCTGCCGGAGCGCGTCGTAGGTGCTCCCGGCGGCGATCAGCCCGACCGTGGCGGCGGGCGGGTCGACGTCGACCGGATTGAGGTCGGTGGCCGCCGCGTACGCGACGGCCGTGGTGGTGCGCGGGCCGAACAGGTCCGCCTCGGCCGACTGGATGTGACCGGGGGCCAGGTCGACGGTGCGCTGCCGGTACGTCCAGGGCCGACCTGCCCAGGTGATCGTCGGGATGGTGGGCCGCACCCGGGACACCGTGTCGTCCACCGCCCAGGCGCCGTCGGCGACGTCGGCGACGATCTTCAGCGCGACGAGGCACCCCGACGCCCGGGACATCGCGATCCCGTGCAGCCCGAGGGTGACGATCTCGGCCGCGTTGCGCGGGAACAGCACCGGAATGCCGAGCGCGGCCAGTGACCGCTCGCTGACCGCGGGCACGGTGGACGACTTGCTGCCCGGGTCGTCGCCGACCAGCAGCAGCGCGCCGCCCCTCGGGTTGACCCCGAACATGTTGGCGTGCCGCAACGCGTCCGTCGCCCGGTCCACGCCGGGGCCCTTGCCGTACCAGATGCCCACCACGCCGTCGTAGGACGCCGTGCCGATCGGGAGGTCGGTCTGCGAACCCCAGACGGCCGTGGCGGCGAGTTCCTCGTTGAGACCGGGCACGAACGTCACGTCGTTCGCGGCGAGAGTGTCGGGCATGCCGCCCAACAGCCGGTCCACGCCCGCGAGCGGGCTGCCCTGGTAACCGGACACGAAGCAGGCCGTGTGCCGTCCGGCCCGCCGGTCCAGCTCGTGCTGCTCCACCAGCAGCCGGGCGATCGCCTGCACGCCGGTCAGCAGCACGGGCGGGGCACCGGCCCGGTACCGGTCGTTCAGGTCGTACGCGGCCGGCAGATGGTCCCGCACGGTCTCGGTCATGGCCGCCTCCCTGGCACATCGGGAACTGGGCTCGGCGTGTCCGGCCGAATGGCGCACACTGGTCAGATAACCTTCGGTCGACCGTGCGCATCGGTCAACGTATCCGTCCACAACTGTGCAGATCGCCAAGGTACCTCGTCGACCAGGCCACGGGAGTGACCGTTATGACAACCTTCGACCGGCTCGACGCGGAGATCATCGGGCGGCTGGAAGGCAGTGGCCGCATGGGTGTGGCCCAGTTGGCCGGCGACCTGGGGGTCAGCCGCAACACGATCCAGGCCCGGATGCGACGGCTGGAGGAGTCCGGTGTCCTGCGCGGTTTCCGCCCGGAACTGGACCTGTCCGCGATCGGCCTGCCGGTGCAGGCGTACATCAGCCTGGAGGTCGACCAGCGCATGCTGCGCGAGGTCATCGAACGGCTCGACGCGGTGCCCGAGGTGCTCGAAGCGCGGACCCAGGCCGGCCGGGAGGACATCGTGGTCCTCGTGGCGTCCAGTTCGGTCAGCGACATCCAGCGCATCTCCATCGACCTGGTCAACATCGCCGGGGTGCGGCACACCGACACCACCCTGGTCATCAACACGGTCGTCCCGTACCGCGTGTGGCCGCTGCTGGACCGGCACACGTCGGCCAAGGGATGGGGCCGCTCCACACCGCCGCCGCAGTCGGCCGGGTCGGAAGGCTGACCGTGGAGCAGGACGAGATCGTCGCGGTCTGGGCGCGGGCCGTGGCCTGCGACGACGGGCCGCTGCCCGGTGCCGGCCTGACCGCGATGGCCACGCCGCACGGCTGGAACGGGCACGTCACCGCCGTGCGGTCACGGCTGGTCGAGGATGCCGCCGAGGCGATCGCGGCGGCGTACGACCTGCCGGCCGGTGCCGTCGTCGTGCACCGGACCGGGAGCGACAGCGCGTTCGTGTGGGCGTACCGGACGGCGTCCGGCGCGGACTACCACCGGCAGTGGCCGCAGGCGGTCATCGACGGCACCGAGTTCACCGACATCGAACGGTTCGGCAGCGGCGGCAGCAGCCTGCGCGACTTCGTCCGGTTGACCGAGATGGCACGCAAGCACCAGACCGAATGGCGGGAACTGCGCTCCGGCCGGCCCGTGGACGTGCAGCGTTTCGTGCGCCGCCTGACGCTGCTGCGGGCCGGCATCGTCGACATGCTGGTGCGCACCCGACCGGTCCAGGTGCGCGAACTCCTGCTGCGCATCGGCGTGCTCGCCGAGTCCCTACCCGAGGACGTGCGACGCGCCCTGGACTATCCGACCAGGAACCTGCCGACCGTGCCGAGGGCCCGCAGTGTGCGGTCCGCGCCCGACCCGGACCTGACCGAACGGATCGACAGCCCGTCGCCCGACTAGGTTGTAGTGCGTCACCCACTCTGGCAAGGCCGCCACCCGCTCCGCATTGCACGCCCACGCCTGGGCGTAGGCGAACTGACGCGACACACACCGCCCGCCAGCACCCGCCGATCCGGTAGACGTTCGCGTTGTCGGTCAAGATCCGCAACACCCGCACACCCCGGTCGCGAAACCAGACCACCGCGCGGTAGAGGAACCCCGCGCACGTGAGGTCCTTCTCATCGGGCAGCACCTCGACGTAGGCCACCCGCGAGTAGTCATCCACCGCCACGTGCAGGTAGTCATAGCCGTTGCCACGGCCCCGAGCGGCTTCGCTGCGGCCGTGCTCGCGTCACCACCGGGCGGCGTGGATGTAGTGCGCGGCCGGCCGTGCCAGCCACTGCGTGACCCGCATCGTCAGTTCCAGGTCGGCCATGCGGGCCGTCCGCAGGTTGGTCAGCCGACTCGGCGTGCAGCCGAGCGTCCGCGCCAGCGCCGACCAGGTCAGACCGCGCTCCCGGCGGCGGGCGTCGAGGTCGACGTAGAGCTGGTTGAGATCCCACCGCAGGCGGTGCCCGGGCCCCGGCTCGGGCAGGTGCCCGTCGCCCACGTCGACCGCAGGCCGGGTCAGGAAGTCCTCCGGGGCCCGGCCGAGCCAGCGGAGCAGGAACAACGCGTACTGACACGATGTCGCGCCCCGCGTGCCCAGCCGGGACACCGCTCCGCCGCACAACGGGTGATCCATGAGCTGCGCATTGAGTGCGGACGACTGCGCCCACAGCTCGTCGGCCAACTCGTACCAGCCCAGCCCTCGGGCGCGACGCTCGGTGTCGAACGCCTCGACGAACGCCCCGAAGTCGAAGACCGGAGCCGCGACCATCACCGCAATCTACAGTGGCCGGACGGTTCCCACGACCGATCCGGCGCACGCCGATCAGGCCGCCTCGCCGGCGCCATCTGGTGCGACCGGAGCACCGCCGCGCGCGCCGACGAGCTGGCGGCGTGTCCGGCTGCGCCGCCAGCGGCGTTTCCAGTTCGGCGGCCACCTCCGCGCCCAACCTGGTGCCCAAGTTGCCGCGATCGGGTTCTCGGCGACGGTCACGACCTCGATCGCGCGGCGACGGGTGGCGCCTCCCGGGTGGCCGTGTCGATGAGGAGTTGTGCCGCCACCGTTGCTCCGTCCGTTCGGATCGTGCCGGCCACCGCGCCGGCCCGGGCTCGGGTGTCCGCCGTCAGGGCTTCGGTGAGCGCCGTGGACAGGGACTCGACCGTCGGGTTCGGGTCGTAGTGCGCCGTTCCGATGCCCAGTTCGACCACCCGGGCCGCCCAGTACGGCTGGTCCGCGATGCGGGGCACCACCACCTGCGGTGCGCCTGCCCGGGCCGCCGCCGTGGTGGTGCCCGCGCCGCCGTGGTGCACGACCGCGGCCACCCGGCGGAACAACGCCTGCTGGTTGATCTCGCCGACGGCGAGGCAGTCGTCCGCCGTGTCGATCGGGGTCAGTCCGGCCCATCCACGGGCGAGCAGGACCCGGCGGCCCAGCCCACGGGCCGCCTCGATCGCCACCCGGGCGATGTCCTTCGGGGCGAACGCCGCCATGCTGCCGAAGCCGACGTACACCGGTGGCGCGCCCGCGTCCAGGAACGCCTCCACCTCGTCCGGCAGCGGACGGTCGTCGGGCAGGAACCACGCCCCGGTCGGCACCACGTCCAGATCCGTCATGCCCTCGTACGGGCACAGCGTCGCGTCGGCCGCCAGCCACGGCCGGTCGGTGAAGACGTGGTCGCGGACGTTGGCCACCGGCGGCAGGCCGATCGCCGCCCGATGCTCGTTGAGCGCCGGGCCGTACAACGCGTTCACGCGCTGGGCGTCCTGCTCCCACAACACCCGGTTGTCGGTCTCGTCCGCCGGGGACGGCGTGCCCGGCCGCGCCCCCGGGGCGAAGTACGGCGACGGCAGTCCGAACAGATGGAAACACGCGTACACATAAGGGATGCCGAGTACTTCGGCCACGTCCCGCGCACCTGCCGGCAGCAGGCCGGTCGCCAGCAGCGCGTCACATCCCTCGGCCGCCGCGCCGAGCGTCTCGAACCGCGCGGCGACCAGTCGCGGAGCGAGTTGGAGCGCGTCCTCCCCGTTCGGTGGCTTCGGTCCGGCGACCACCGAGTGCACCGTCGGGCCCAACGGCACCAGCGGCACGCCGGCACGGTCCAGCAGCGCCGCGAAATCGTCGTCCGGCGGTGCGCACACCTCCGGCCGTACGCCGAATCCCCGCAGCGCCACCGCGAGCCCGACCAGCGGCTCGACATCCCCGCGCGAACCCCATGTCGTCAACAACACCCGCATTCCGCAAACCCCCGTTTTCGCACGTCCTGGATTCGGGGTCGAATTCTGGGATACGACCGGGGGCTTGCCGCAAGCCCCGGGGTCCGCTATACCTTGAAAGGGGCGGGGAGCAGGGGTCATCTTTTCGGTCCGGACGGACGGTTTCAGCCGCGCGATGTCCGGTGCCAACCAGGCGAGTCGTCCAGTGGCACGGGCACGCCGCCGCGCACCGTGCCCAGGTTGGTCAGGCTCACCCGCTCCAGTCCGTTGCCGGCGCCGCCTGCGCTGGTCACCGCGATCGCGATCGTGTTCACACCGTGCGGGTCGAGTACGCCGTTGGGCACCACGAACGTGTGTTGCGGGCCCACGTTCGCGATGTACTGGCCCATGTTCCAGCCGTTGACGAACAACAATGCCCGGTAGTCCCCGGTGCCGTGCGGCGTGGCGGGGTCGCCGATCGTGATGCCCAACGACGCGTCGTCCACGGCCGGCACGTCCAGCCGGAACGTCGTGCGGTACCACGAGGTGCCCGGCCGCGCCCCGGCCGCCGGCAGCGTCGCGCGCTGCCACGCCGTGTCCGGGAAGCCGGGCAGGTACCAGCCGTTGCGTTCGCCGTACAGGCCCCCGTTGTTCAGCGGCCCGCGCACCGGGTCGCCGCCCGTGGCCCCCTGGATCTTCCACGTGATCGGACCGGCCGTCGGGTCCGTCGTCACGGAGATGAGCCCGCGACCCTCCTTCTGCGCGTCGTTGACGCCACCGTCCTCGTTGTGGCCGTCGTCGCGGACCATCACGGCCAGGACGTGCTCGCCCGACGTCGCCACGCCGCCCGGCACGGTGAACGTCGCCGGGCCGGTGGTCTGCGGTGAGCTGACACCGGTGGGCAGCACGTGCTGGCCCAGGTACATGCCGTCCAGCCACACCTGCGCCAGGCCGGCCGCCCCACCGCCGTAGCGCACGCTCACCGTGCCCGTGGCGCCGGAGAACCGGCCCCGGTACCAGACGTCACCGGTGTGGAAGCCGTAGTCGTCCGCGGTCAGCACCGGTTCGCCGGCCGGCGGCGGTGTCGTGCTGTTCGTGGTGGTCCTGTCCGCCACCTGCCACGACGCGTCATCGAACGACGGGTCCGCCTCGGGTGACTCGCCCGCGTACTTCCAGTGCACTGTGGACAGATCGGGCAGGGTCACCGGCATCGGGCCGGGCAGCGGGTGGCTCGCCAGCAGGCTGCCCGCGCCGGTCCGGGAGGTCGGCACGTACCGGCCGTTCCACGTCACCGCGCGGACCCCGGCGGGCGCCCAGACCTCCAGATCGGCCGGTTGGCTCGTGTCGCCGGTCAACGTCAGCACCGGGCCGTGCACCGCCGCCGTGCGCACCAGTTCCGGACCCCGTTCCAGCATCGGGCCGGCAGGCGTGTCCTGCCGCCAGAACGTGTCCGCCGTCGCGTCGTCGGCCAGCAGCAACGTCAACGCCGGCCGGCCGCCACCGGTCACCCGTACCTCGGTCAGTCCGGAGTGGACATAGTCCAGCCGCAGTTGCCCGGATGCCGGGTCGTAGGCCGCGGTCGCCGAGCCGGCGAGCACCCGTACGGTCGGCGCGGTCCGGTAGGACAGCACGGTTTCCCCGTCCTCACCCGGCCTGCCGTGCAGCAGGGCGACGTCCCGGTCACCCTGCCGCAGGTGCGTCATGAGTTCGGACGTGGAGTACACCAGGTGCTGGCCGTCGACGTCGTAGTCGGCCAGCAGCGTCTTCGCGTCCTGCCCGTCGATCCGCAGAGTGCCCTGCTGCGGCACGGTGATCGGCCCGGTCGGCGTGTCCACGGCGAACGTGAACGCGTCATCGGTCGTGGCGTTCGACGGGTTGTGCATGGCGATGTAGAACTGCGTGCCCGTGGTGTGGTCCACGTCGTGGTACACCTTGACCGCCGGCGAGGACGGCGTCACCGCGGCGCCCGGGTCGAGGTGCGTGACCGGCCGCACGCCGGCCAGGAAGTAGCCCAGTTCCTTCATGGTGGCGGCCTTGGGGCGCAGCTGTCGCGCCTCGTCGATCGCGGCACCGTAGTCGTAGGACGTGTACACCACCGGCGCCGGCAGCCATCCCCACGACGTGCCGCCGAACGTCATGTACACGTTCTGCAGGGACAGGCCGTTGGCGATGTTCGTCTCGTAGAACACCCGTTCGTAACCGGGGCCTTCGCGCTGCGCCGTGCACGCGTACGTGCCGACGCTGCCCCAGTAGTCGAACCAGCCGCCGCCGAACTCGGCGGCGAACCCGGGCGTGTCCGGCGACGCCGACGCGCCGCCCTTGGCCCCGCCCGGCCCGTACATGCCCCAGTCCGGTGCCGTGCTCGGCCTGCCCGGCGTCCCGCTGGTGCTGCACGTGCCGCCGGGGTACCCGTCGAACGCGTACAGGTCGACCGGCCCGGGCACGGTGCCCGGCACCGTCGAACCAGCCGGTACCCAGAAGCCGTTGCGGCCCTTGTCGTTGTGGAAGATCGGCACCGTGATCCCGTCACCGCGGGCCTGAGCGGCGAGGTTGTCCAGGTAGTCCCGCTCGGCGGCTGACGTGCTCGCCAGTTCGTTCTCGATCTGGTACAGGATCACGGTTCCCGTGCCGTTGGTGAGCTGGTGCCGGCGCAGGATCGGGTCGATCGCGCCCAGCCACTGGTCGGCCGCCGCCAGGTAGTCCGGTGCGTTCGTGCGGGCCCTGCCGGCCTGGGTGGTCAGCCAGCCGGGGAAACCACCGCCGCTGGTCTCCGCGTTGATGTACGGCCCCGGGCGGGCGATCACGTACAGGCCGACGCGGGCAGCCATGTCCAGCGCCAGGTCCATGTTCCGCACGCCCGTGAAGTCGTACCTGCCGGGCGCGGGGGAGTGGTAGTCCCAGTCGAAGTACATCGACACCGCGTTGTAGCCCTCGGCCTTCATCTTCTCCAGCACGTCCAGCCACTCCCCGGGGCTGGGCAGCCGGAACGGGTGGAACTCCCCGGACCACACGAAGGTGCGCCTGCCGTCGATGATCAGCGAGTAGTGGTCGAAACCGATCTGGTGTGTGACACGCGCCCGCGGTTCCGGCGGCCGCTGCCCGCTCGCGGCCGGAGCCGTGGCGGCCAGCAGGCCGAACGTGGCGAGCGCCGCGATCAACGCCCGGCGCGGACGGGGCTGGAACACGGTCATGCTCCCCTCGGACTGGCCGACCCGGCGGTCGGCACCGGTGTGGTGCGCATGTCAGGGACCTTCGTGCGGTGCCACGGCGAGCAGCGCGATGATCGCCAGGTCGCGCTGTGCCGCGTCGTTCGTGGCCACGGTGGTGTCGGCGACCGCGGTCACCGGGATCTCGTCGACCGGTTCGAGCACCGCGTTGCCGCCGACCCGCACGGCCGCCGGCCACGGCCGCCCGGCCGGATCGGACAGGAACCGCTGCCAGCCGCGCTGCCGGATGGCCGGCTCGTCGAGCTGCTCGCCCGCCCACGCGGTCACCCGTGAGTAGATCGTCGGGAACACCTGCGGGTTGAAGTCGTGACCGTAGCGGGCGATCTTCTCCGCGGCCGGCGCCTGCACGTACCGGGCGAAGTCCAGGTAGGTGTGCCGGAACGCCGGCACGTCCAGCAGATCCAGTGCCTCCCACAGGATCTGCTCGCCCAGGAAGGCCATCGCCAGGTTGTAGCCGCCGGTGAAGTCACCGGAGTCGAAGTTGACCAGGTGCGCCGTTGCCGGGTCGAATCCGACAGCACCGCCCGCGGCGCCGGTGAACAGGCCAGCCGGGAACGTCGCGATGTCGTTCATGCCGGTGACGATGCGGTCCCGCCACCGGGTGTCGCCGGTGCGTTCCCATTCGGTCAGCCAGTTGCTCACCAGCGCGTACCAGTCCGGGCCGATCCGCACCCGGGCCGGTGCCAGCGTCTGCGGCGGCAGCACCTCGCGCAGCGGGTCGATCCTGATCAGCGTCCGGTCGGCCTGCAGGCTGGTGCGGATCAGGTCGCCGAGCAGCTCGTCGGCCGTCAGGTAGTAGCCGAACCGCTTGGTGAACGACTCGCTGACCCTGGCTTCCTTGGCGCCGTCGCCCCAGTGCACCACGTTGTGCCGGGAACCCAGCCCGGCGAACCGGCCGGCGTGGTGCACGTCGACCTCGCTGACGTGCTGGGTCATGGCGCGGGCCAGCCGGAACGTCGCGGGGTCCCCGGTGCGCAGGAAGCTGTACCACAGCATCGCGTCCGTGCCGAGTTCCGCGTTGTCCCAGGCGAACCCGCCGACGTCGTAACGCCACGTGTGCCGGTCCGAGTCGTAGGTGTGCATCACGTCGCCGTAGTGCCAGAAGCCGTACCACTGCCGCTGGTCGACCTGGTTGCCGTAGAACGCGACGTCCCTGGTGATCGAGTCCTCCAGCGCCGCCCTCGCCGGTGTGCTGCGGTCGGGCAGGCTCCACCGGCCGAAGATCCCCGCGCCGTGGTACCACGCGGGCGCGGCGACCAGCTGCGGTGGTGCGGTGAGCGTGGCGCCCAGCGCGGTGATCGCGTCCCGGGACGGGGTCGCCGGGAACGCCCAGAGGCGCAGCTCGGTGGACCTGACCATGCCCTGCGGGGTGCTGAAACCGTGTTGCACGTCCTCGTAGGCCAGGTCCAGCCCGTGCGCGACGGTGTCGTAGTGCCGCAGGTCCATCGCGCCGCCCAGCGGCGCCCACGACCACAGCGTGACGGTCGCCGTGTCGGTGGCCGCACCGCGGATGTCCAGGCCGCGCGGGAACCGCTGCCAGAAATCGGTCATCCCGAACCCGAGCCCGCCGCTGCTCCCGCCGACGTAGCCGAACCCGCTGGCCCGGTCGCCGTGGCCGGCGTGCCGCACCCAACTGGCCGCGGCCGTGGTGCGCTTCCACACCGCGAAGTGGTCCGGGGAACCCTGGAACAGCGTGAAGTCGTTCCACAGCGCGAGCTGCTGGTAGCCGGCCCGCACCGGCGCCGACCACTGGGCGACCGGGGGTGTCGCGGTGCCGGCCACCTGGGCGGCCCGCACGGCCGCACCGGGATCGCGGCGCAGGCCGGTGAGCACCCGCACCGGTTCGCCCCACACGCCACCGGCCGTCGTGCCGAAGCGGACGTGCCGGTTGTGCGCGTCGTCGGTCATCGGGACGGCGAGCCGCAGGCCGAGACCGCGCACGAAGTCGGTGGCCGGATCGGCGTCCCACAGGAAATGGTGCACCAGGCGCAGGGAATCCGTTCCGGCGTACAGGTAGATCCGCAGCGTCCAGGGCAGGATTCGGCGTCCCCCGGCGCGTCCGGCGACGCTGTGGTGCCCGGTCAGCCGCACCACGGCCCGCACCGGACCGGACTGTTCGACGTCCGCGTGCTCGACCACGCCGAGCCATTTGGTCCGCCGGGGAGCGCGGTCGCCGTCGTCGTCGGGTTCGTCCTGGATCCGGAGCACGAGTTGCCCGTCGTGGGCGGTGAGCCGGCCGGCCCGGGTGATCGACCGGATCGCCGTCGCCCCGCCGGTCGCGATGCGCACGTCGAGCAGTCCGTTGGCCAGCCGGATGACATCGCCGTCGCGGGTCACCGTCACCGGCTGGGCCGGCACCGCCGGTGTGCCCGGGGCCAGGTGCAGGGTCGCCGATGTGGTGCCCGGATCGACGGCGTGGCCGGTCCACTTGAGCGACCCGTCGGGCCAGTCGGCCAGCGGCCAGGACTGCACCGGTAGGCGCGTGCCGGTGTCGTCGGTCAGCGCGAACCCGGTGGACCTGGTGACCTGCCCGCGTGGCCACGGCACTCCCAGCGTGGCACCGGTGGACAGCACGGGCGTGCCGTCCAGCCAGTGCAGGTCGACGCCGACGGCGGCCGGGGTGGCGGCGTCGGCGGTACCGGTGGCCGCGGTACCGGTGGCCAGCCCGGCGGCCGCCGCGGAGGCACCGGCGAGGAAGGCGCGCCTGCTGAACGGGGAGTTGGGGGACATCGTTGGCCTCCGCCGATTCCAGTCGAATGTAGTCGAATATTGAATCGATTCATTCGATTGGCTACTGAAACAGGTCCGAGTGGTGTGGTCATTAACTGTGAACGGCACCGCGCACGATGAATGGCAAGCTAGCCGGGAAGGCGATTTCCGTCAAGCACAGAAGCGAATCTGGAACCGGCGCGGCGTTGGGCTGGGCCTTTTCCGAAACCCTTGACTGTGGTGTTCCCGCCCACCTAGGTTGCCCGTTAAACGATTCAATCTCCAGGCCGACCACTGACGCTCGGAAGGAGAAGGCGATGTACCGACAGCACTCGCGGCGGGGGTTCACCGGCCTGGTAGCCGCCGTCCTGCTCGCCGCGGGTGTTCCGCTGGCGGCGTGCGGCTCGTCCGGCGACACCGGGGGTACGCAGACCATCCGATTCGTGTGGTGGGGCAACGAGGACCGGGCCAACGCAACCAACAAGGCCATCGCGCTGTTCGAGCAGCGCAACCCGAACATCCACGTACAGACCGAGTTCAGCGGCTACGCCGCGTACGTGCAGAAGCTGACCACCGAGGTGGCCGGCGGAGCAGCACCCGACCTCGTGCAGCTGGACCGGGCCACGTTCGGCGAATACCAACAGAAGCACGTGCTCACCGACCTGAGCCACTACCAGGGCCAGCAGCTGCGGACCGACAAGATCCCGGGCAACCTGCTGGCCGGTGGCAAGGCCGACGGCGGGCTCTACGCGGTGCCGGGCGGGCAGACCGCGCAGATGGTCGCCTACGATCCCGCGCTGTTGCGCCGGGCCGGCGTGAACCCGCCGACCGGCGGGTGGACGTGGCAGCAGTTCACCACCGACATGGAGAAGGTCGGCTCCACCACCGGCGAGCCCGGCACCACCGACTTCGGTTGGGCCGTCGACTGGTTCGACTCCTGGCTGCACCAGCGGGGCAAGGCGCTCTACACCGGTGACGGCAAGCTCGGCTTCACCCGGTCCGACCTCGTGGCGTTCTGGAACCTGACCGGTGACCTGCGCCAGCACCACGGTGTCAGCACCCCGCAGGCCACCACCCGGATGGACGGCTCCATCCAGAATTCGGCGATGGTGACCAAACAGGCCGCGTCCGAGTTCAACTACGACTCCAACCTCACCTCCTACGTGTCCTCCTACAGCGGGCAGGTCGCCGCGGCACCGCTGCCCAGTGACGGCACGTCCGCCACGGACTCCGGAATGGCGGCGCTGCCGCCGGTGTACTACGCCGTGCCGAGGATGTCCGCACACGCCGACGCCGCCGTGCGGCTGCTGGACTTCCTGGTCAACGACCCGGACGCGGGCAAGCTGCTGGGCACCACCCGCGGCCTGCCGCCCAACACCGACGTCCGGTCCGCCATCTGCGGCGCCGCGAAGGCCGGGGACAAGGCGGTCTGCGACTACGAGCGCAGCGTCGCGGCGAAACTCGGGTCGTCACAGAGCTGGCTGTGGCCCAGCGGGTCGTCGGCGATCAAGACGGACTTCCAACAGGTCTACGACGACGTGATCTTCGGTAGGTCCAGTGTCGGCGACGCGGCCGCCCGGGTGATCTCCGACGCGCAGCAGTCGCTCGGCTGAACGGCATCCGGTGCGTGCGGCCGTGATCGGACTCGGTTCCCGGGCCGAGATGTGGGTGTGTGGGCTGGCCGAACGGGATGCGCTGGCCGCGTTCTGCGACACCAGCGCGCACCGGATGGCCGTGCACAACCGCTGGTTGGCCGCCGCCGGGCACCCGACCGTCCCCGCGTACCACCCGGACCGGTTCGACGCCATGCTGTCCACACGGGACGTCGACACGGTCGTGGTGTGTGTGCCGGACGCCCGGCACGCCCGGTACGTGGTGGCCGCGCTGGCCGCGGGCCGCGACGTGGTGGTGGAGAAGCCGCTGGCCACCACGCACGCGGACCTGCGGGCGATCGTGGCCGCCGAACGTGCCTCGCCCGGCACGGTGCGGGTGGCGTTCAACTACCGGTACAACCCGGCGCACACCGAGGTGCGGCGGCTGCTGGCCGCCGGCACCATCGGCGCGGTCGGTTCGGTGCACTTCGAATGGTGCCTGGACACCCACCACGGCGCCGACTACTTCCGCCGCTGGCACCGGGACAAGGCCATGTCCGGCGGCCTGTTGGTGCACAAGTCGTCGCACCACTTCGACCTGGTCGCGTGGTGGTTGGGCGCCGATCCGGTGCGGGTGGCCGCCGAGGGCGGGCGGGTGTGCTACGGGCCGGTCGGCGCGCTGGCCGGCGACGACCGGTTCCGGCTCGACGCCGCCGACGTGCCCAGGCTGGCCGAACTGTACGTAACCGCACAGGATGGTTATCGCCGCGACGGTGACGTGTTCGACGATGCGGTCGGCATCGAGGACGACCTCGCCGTGCTGGTCCGCTGGTCCACCGGGGCCGGCATGAGCTACCACCTGCACGCCTACTCGCCGTGGGAGGGCTACCGGTTGGCGTTCAACGGCACGGCGGGCCGCCTGGAGGTGGACGTCGTGGAGAGCGACTGGACCCGCCCGGACCAGGCCGCGGCGCGGCTGTCCGGAACCCCGGACGGCCGGCCGATGCGCTGGCGGATCACCGTCCGTCCACTGTGGTCGGAACCGTACGAGGTCGATGTCCCGGCGGCGGGCGGGGCCCATGGTGGCGGTGACGAACGCCTGCTCGCCGACCTCCTGGACGCCGACCGCGCGGACGACCCGCTGGGCCGCGCCGCCGGCCTGGCCGACGGGGTCCGTGCGGTCGTCATCGGCCTGGCGGCGAACGCGAGCATCGCCGAACACCGCACGGTGGACGCACGCGCCGCACTCGCCGACGCGCTGGGCCCAGGCGCCGTCGTGGGGAACCGCCGATGACCACCGACGCGCTGGCCACTCCTGTCGGGCCCGCCCGCACGGTCGGCCGGCGGGCCGGGAAGCCGCGTCGGCGCGACCAGCGGTCCGCCTACGTGTTCCTGCTGCCCTGGTCGGTCGGTGTCGCCGTGCTGACCATCGGACCGATGGTCGTCTCGCTGTACCTCTCCTTCACCGACTACGACCTGTTCGACCCGCCGCACTGGATCGGCGTGGGCAACTACGTGCGGATGTTCACCGACGACGACCACTACTGGCACGCCGTCACCACGACGTTGGAGTACGTCGTGATCTCCGTGCCGGTCAAGCTCGGGGTCGCCCTGGCCGTCGCGTTGCTGCTCAACCGGGTGTCGCGCGGGAGCGGTTTCTACCGGTCGGCGTTCTACGCGCCGTCGCTGCTGGGCGCCAGCGTGAGCGTGGCCCTGGTGTGGCGGGCCATGTTCGGCTCCGGCGGCACCGTCGAGCGGGTCCTCGGCGTGTTCGGCATCCACGTCGGCAGCATGGTCGACCAACCGAAGTTCGCCCTGCTGACCGTGATCGCGCTGGGCGTGTGGCAGTTCGGCGCACCGATGGTGATCTTCCTGGCCCGGCTGAAGCAGGTGCCCAGGGAACTCTACGAGGCGGCCGCCATCGACGGGGCCGGTCCGGCGCGCCGGTTCGGCTCGGTGACGCTGCCCGCGCTGTCGCCGGTGCTGTTGTTCAACCTGGTGCTGGAGATCATCCACGCGTTCCAGGCGTTCACGTCGGCGTTCGTGATCTCCAGCGGTCGCGGCGGGCCGAGCGACTCGACGCTGCTCTACACGCTGTACCTCTACCAGCGCGGCTTCAACGACTTCCGGATGGGCTACGCGTCGGCCATGGCGTGGGTGCTGCTCGCCGCCGTCGCCGTCGTCACCCTGCTGTTGTTCCGGGGCGCGAACCGGTGGGTCTTCTACGCGGGGGAGGTGGACCGGTGACCGCCACCTCGGCGCCCGCCGGGCGTTCCGTGCTGCGGGCCACGGGCCGGCACGTCGGCACGGTGATCGTGTTGCTCGTGCTGCTGTACCCGATCGGCTGGCTGGTGTCGACGTCGTTCAAACCGGCCGAGGAGGTGCTGTCCAACCTGTCGCTGCTGCCGCGGCACGGGACCGCCGACAACTACCGGCAGGTCTTCGGCGGTGTCGCCGGGTACAGCGTGTGGCACTACCTGACCAACTCGGTCCTGGTGTCGGTGGGCGCCGTGGTCGGCAACGTGCTGTCCTGCTCGCTGGCCGCGTACGCCTTCGCGCGCCTGCGGTTCCGCGCCCGTGGCCCGCTGTTCGCGTTCATGATCGCCACGATCATGCTGCCCCAGCACGTGGTGCTCGTCCCACAGTACGTGATCTTCCAGAAACTCGGGCTGGTCAACACGTTCCTGCCGCTGATCCTGCCGAAGTTCCTGGCCACCGACGCGTTCTTCGTGTTCCTGATGGTGCAGTTCATCAGGGGCCTGCCGCGGGAACTGGACGAGGCGGCCACCATCGACGGCTGTGGACCGTTCCTGACGTTCCGGTGGGTGATCCTGCCGCTGCTGCGGCCCGCCATCATCACCACCGCGATCTTCACGTTCATCTGGACCTGGAACGACTTCTTCACCCAGCTGATCTACCTGAACACGCCGGACACGTTCACGCTGCCGCTGGCGTTGCAGATCTTCGTCGACCAGACGAGCCGGTCGGCGTTCGGCCCGATGTTCGCGCTGTCCGTGCTGACGCTGGTGCCGATCGGGTTGTTCTTCCTGGCGTTCCAACGATTCCTGGTGGCGGGCGTGGCCACCACCGGACTGCGGGGCTGAGCGATGACCGTGACCAAGGACGAGGCGCAGGCGGTGCGCGGGGTCGCACTGTTCGGCGAGGTCCTGCTGATCGGGGTGCTGGTCGGCGTGGCGGCGCTGCCGGTGGTGACGGCGTTGGCCGCGGCCGGTGCCGGCGCCGTGCTGGTCGACGAGGTGACCGACGACCGCACCCCCACCGTGCGGCGGTTCGTGGCGCTGCTCGGCGACGCGTTACGCGAGCCTGTCGCGTGGCTGGCGCCCGTGGCGCTGCTCGCCATCGGCTGCCTGGACGCGCTCGCACTGGCCGCCGGCCTGCCCGGTCGCGGGCTGCTCGGCCCGGTGTTGCTCGCGCTCCTGGTGTGCGGCCTGCTGACCGGCCTGCGGGGCGCCGCGCGCTGGCGTCCCGGACACGGCCTCGCCCCGACGCTCGGCATGGCACGTCGGGCCGTGCTGCGGGACTGGCCGGGCAGCACGCTGCTCCTCGGCGCCGTCGTGGTGCTCGCCGCCGTGGTGGCCGCGGCACCCGCCTTCCTGCCCGTGGCACCGGGACTGCTGGTGATGGCGGCGGTCGCCGTGGAACGGCGGCCCGCCCGTCAGTTCCGGCCCACCCAGCGGTGATAGGCGTCCATGTCCACGTTGCTGCCGCACACGATGGTGACCACGTGGCGGCCGGCGAAGCGCTCCCGGTCCTCAAGGATCGCGGCGAGGCCGAGCGCGGCCGACGGTTCGACGACGAGGCCGGCACGGTCGAGCAGCAGCCGCATGCCGGTGATGATCGACGACTCCTGGACCAGCACGGCGTCGTCGGCCACCACGAGGAGGTCGTCCAGGACGGCCGCGATCGGCCGGCGGCCGGCGACACCGTCGGCGATGGTGTCGGTCGAGTCGGTGGTGACGACGCGCCGCTGGTGCCACGACCGGGTCATCGCAGGCGCACCCAGCGGCTGGACGCAGATCACCTCGACATGCGATGCCCACGTCTTGATCACCTGACCCACGCCGGTGGCCATGGCCCCGCCGCCCAGCGCGATCAGGACGGCGTCGAACGCGGGCGGGGTGTGCGCCCGGTCGGTGTCCACCAGTTCCAGGCCGATGGTCGCGGCGCCTTCGCAGGTCTCGACGTCCATGCTGTCCTCGACCAGGCGGATGTCCTCGTCGCGGGCGAACGCCGCCGCCCGATCGCGCGCCAGGTCGAAGTCGCCGTCCACCAGTTCCAACCGGGCACCCAGTGCGCGGATGCGCTCCAGCTTGGCGGCGGGCGCGTGGCGGGACGCGAAAACCGTGACGTCCAGCCCCCGACGGCGGCCGGACCATGCCAGGGCCTGGCCGAGGTTGCCCGCGCTGGCGCACACCACGGCCGACCGGCCGCTGTCGGCGAGCAGGCTCGCGACGAGTTCGGTGCCGCGGCCCTTGAAACTGCGGACCGGGTTCGCCGTCTCCAGCTTGATGCTCACGGCGCACCCGAGGTCGGGTGTCAGCGCATCGCAGCGGTACAGCGGAGTGTCGAGGAAGATCGGGTCGATCACTCGGCGGGCCGCACGAATCCGCTCGACATCCAGGCGCGTCTGCTGCACGGAACACCAGCGTAGCGGCCGGACGTGGCTCGGTGGCCGGCTTTTCGGCCGGTCACCGAACCGGGACGGAACAGCTCAGTCGCGGTGCAGCACGACCTTGAGGGCACCGGTCTCCTGCGGCCTGCCGAACACGTCGTACGCCTCGTTCATCTGGTGCAGCCCGAACCGGTGCGTGATGAACCTGGCGGTGTCCAGGCGGCCGGAGGTCAGCATCCGCAGCAGGGTCGGCGTCGAGTACGTGTCGACCAGGCCCGTGGTGATGGTGACGTTGCGGATCCACAGGTCTTCCAGGTGCAGCGTGGCCGGCTTGCCGTGCACGCCGATGTTCGCCACGTGACCGCCCGGGCGGACCAGCTTCGCGCACAGCTCGAACGTCTCCGGCACGCCGACGGCCTCGATCGTGACGTCCGCGCCCAGACCGTCGGTCAGCTCACCGATCATGGCCTTGGGGTCCTCGCCGGGGCCGACGAGGACGTCGGCGCCGAACCGCTTCGCCGCGTCGAGCCGGGACGGCGCGAGGTCGATCGCCACGACGTGGCTCGGGCTGAGCAGACTCGCCGTGGTGATCGCGGCCAGTCCGATCGGCCCGGCGCCCACGACGGCCACCGTGTCGCCCGGCCGCACCCGGCCGTTGAGCACGCCGACCTCGTAGGAGGTGGGCAGGATGTCGGCCAGCATCAGGACGGCCTCGTCGGACACGCCCTCCGGCACGACGTACGTGGACGTGTCGGCGAACGGGACACGGACGTACTCGGCCTGTGTGCCGTCGATGGTGTGGCCGAGGATCCAGCCGCCACCGCCGAGGCACTGCCCGAAGGCGCCCGTCCGGCAGTAACGGCAGCGTCCGCACGCCGTGATGCAGGAGACCAACACCCGGTCACCCGGCTTGATCGTGGTCACGCCCGCGCCGACGGCCTCGACCGTGCCGACGGCCTCGTGACCGAGGAGGCGACCGGGTTCCACCTCGGGGACGTCGCCTTTGAGGATGTGCAGGTCGGTGCCGCAGATCGTGACCGCGTCCACCCGCACGATCGCGTCGGTGGGTTCGTGCACGGTCGGGTCGGGCACGTCCTGCCACGAGCGCTGACCGGGACCTCCGTAGACCAATGCCTTCATCGTCTGCTCCTCAGCGGGTCGGCTGTCTGCTTCCGCCACCACGCTGCCCACCACGGACCGGACGGATCAGGGCACTTGGTCTCGAAGGGTTCGACCTTGGTCACCGGATCGCCCGCGACCGCCGGACGGCCTCGATCACGGCCGTGCCAAGGAATCTCTCAGAACCCGGTGGCATGCTGCGAATCGATCACCTGGCACCGTTCTCGCCTCGGTTCACAGGATCGGCACAGGTGGCGCACGGCAACCGCCTAGCAGACGGGCCTATCCAGGACTGATGAGGTCAACAGCCCGCCGAACCGCCGCGACCGGAGGTAGCGCGTGACGACAGCCGCCCGACAGCGGCCCCGGCGTCCGGAAGTCCCCGCCCCCCTGCCGCTTTCACGAGTGCCCGCACGCGTCCGGCCGGCCACCCTGCTCACCGTCGTCGCCGCCGGGGCCGTTGCCGTCCTCGCCCTGTGGTGGCAGAACACGCCGGGGATCGACGGGATGGGGGACTGGCTGACCGACGCCGGTCGCATCACCGGGCTGCTCGCCGGCTACGGGGTGGTCGTCCTCGTCGCCCTGATGGCCCGCATTCCCCCCGTCGAGCGCGGTGTCGGCGCCGACCGGCTGGCCCGCTGGCACGCCATGGGCGGCCGGTACGTCGTCAGCCTCGTCGTCGCCCACGCCCTGCTCATCACGTGGGGCTACGCCGTCACGGCGCACACCGGAGTGGTCGACCAGGCCACGACGCTACTGCTGAGCTACCCGGACGTGCTGGCCGCGACCGTGGCCGGGCTGCTGCTGGTGGGCGTCGGGATCGTCTCCGCGCGGGCCGCCCGCCGCCGGCTGCGCTACGAAACGTGGTACTACCTGCACTTCTACACGTACCTGGCGATCGCGCTGGCGTTCAGTCACCAGTTCGCCACCGGCGCGGAGTTCATCTCCGACCGGGCCGCGCGGGTCGTCTGGAGCTGCCTGTACATCGGCGTCGCGGCCGCGATCCTGTGGTACCGGTTCGTCACCCCGGTGCGGCAGGCGGTGCGCCACCGGCTGCGGGTCATCGCCGTGGTCCCGGAGGGCCGGGACGTGGTGAGCGTCGTGATCGGCGGCCGGCACGTGCACGAGTTGCGCGCCGAGGCGGGGCAGTTCTTCCGGTGGCGGTTCCTCACCCGCGACCTGTGGTGGGTGTCGTCGCCGTACTC
Source organism: Pseudonocardiaceae bacterium (assembly GCA_035546415.1). Classification (GTDB taxonomy): domain Bacteria; phylum Actinomycetota; class Actinomycetes; order Mycobacteriales; family Pseudonocardiaceae; genus DATEPR01. The sequence goes on along the minus strand of DASZXM010000369.1, from coordinate 1,494 downwards.
GCTGTCGGCCGTGCCGCGGCCGGACCGGCTGCGCATCACGGTCAAGGCCCTCGGCGACCACAGCCGGGCGCTGGCCCGCCTGAAGCCGGGAACCCGCGTCGTGACCGAAGGGCCCTACGGTGCGCTGACCGCGGCCGTCCGCCGGCAGCGCAAGGTGCTGCTGATCGCGGGCGGCATCGGCATCACCCCGCTGCGCGCGCTGTTCGAACGGCTCCCGGCGGCCCCGGGTGACCTGACACTGCTGTACCGGACCAGCAACCGCGGGGACGTCGTGTTCGGTCGCGAGCTGCACGAACTGGCCGCACTGCGCCGTGCGAAGCTGCACATCCTGGCCGGCAGGCGCCGGGACATGGGATGGGACCCGCTGTCGCCGTCGGTGCTGCGGGCGAACATCCCGGACATCGCCGACCGCGACGTGTACCTGTGCGGACCGCCCGAGATGACCGGCGCGGTCCTGGTCGCGTTGCGGGCCGCCGGGGTGCCACGGCGGCGGGTCCACCACGAGTCGTTCGAGTTCTGATCCGACAGGAGAGCCGCATGCGTCGCGCCGTCCTCGCCATCGTCGTCACGGTCGTCGGCCTGGTGCTGTTGTTGTCGTTCAAGACGCACGACACGTCCACCGCGCTGACGGCACCGCCCGCCGTCCTCGACCCGTCATCGGCCGGCATGCCCAGCACGTCCGCGGGTGGCGCGCCGTCGAAGTCGTCGGGGACGTCGACCACGAAGACGGTCACCGGTGACTCCGCCGACACCCGGTACGGACCGGTCCAGGTGCGGATCACCGTCAGCGGCGGCAAGCTCACCGCCGTCGACGCGGTCGTGTACCCGACGGAGAGCCCGCGCGACGTCCAGATCAACTCCTACGCCATCCCGCAGCTCAACCAGGAGGCGCTGGCGGCGCGCAGCGCGCAGATCGACATGATCTCCGGCGCGACGTACACCTCCCAGGGCTACATCACGTCCCTGCAGAGCGCATTGGACAAGGCCAATGGGTGACACGCACGTCGAGCACTGCATGGGCACGGTGTTCAGCATCGACATCCGGGACCCCGGCCGCTGGCCGCACGCGATCCGCGACGTCGTCGGCTGGCTGCACCGGGTGGACGCCACGTTCAGCACGTACCGTCCGGACAGCGACATCAGCCGCATCCGGCGCGGCGAGCTGGCCGTGGCCGACGCCGACCCGCTCGTCGGCCAGGTGCTCGACCTGTGCGCGCGGGTGCGGTCGGCGACCGGTGGGTACTTCAGCGAGTTCTTCGGTGGCCTGGTCGACCCGACCGGCCTGGTCAAAGGCTGGGCGATCGAGCGGGCCGGCGTACTGCTGCGGGCCCGTGGCAGCGGTGCGCACGCCGTGAACGGCGGCGGCGACATCCAGGCCGCCGGTGAGGCGACGCCCGGCCGGCCGTGGCGGGTGGGCATCACCGACCCGCTGGACCGCACGCGCGTGGTCACGGTCGTGGCCGGGCGGGATTTCGCGGTGGCCACGTCGGGCAC
>DASZXM010000368.1:0-9670 GCA_035546415.1 Pseudonocardiaceae bacterium | reverse complement strand
AACACGGCTGAAGAGTGGCACCCCTCACCCAGGGGACCCCCTACCGCAACCAGCCGGCCCACGAACCGTCCAGCGCCGGCTCGACCCACCTGACGCGTGCGGCGACGAGGCGTCCGCCAAACAGACGGCCGGTCCAAGCGCCATGATCATCAAATGCTCGAAGATCGACGATCATCGCAAGCATCCGACGCCCAGCCACCCCATGACGATTTGTCACTGTGACGAAACGGTCGTCCGGACCGATCAGGATTCAAGAAGCGCCCGCCGTCGACCCCCACTTACTGTGACTGCCACCGACATCGACACCACCGACCAACGGGAGAGACCCATGAGCGAGACCCAGGGCGCCAAGACGATCCTGCACCCGGTGTCCGACCTGACGAACGCCAAGGCCGTGTACGCCGCGCTGCTCGGCGTGCAGCCGCAGGCCGACAGTTCCTACTACGTCGGCTTCGACACCGCCGGCCAGCACATCGGGCTGGTACCAGGCGGTGGGCCGCAGCAGATGACCTCGCCGGTGGCCTACTGGCACGTCGAGGACATCGAGGCGAAACTGGCCGAGGTGACCGCCGCCGGTGCCACCGTGCGGGAAGCCGCGCACGACGTCGGTGGCGGCCGGCTGGTTGCTACCGTTACCGACCCCGACGGCAACGTGCTCGGCCTGCTGCAGGACCGCTGACCGCGCCGGCCCAGCCCGAGACCGCGTGACCAGACCCGGCGCGACCAGACCCGGCGCGACCAGGACCCCGCCCGACCAGGATGGAGACACGACACCATGGCCACGAGGACGGACACCCGCCCGCCCGCACAGCACGTCGCCGACAGCCACGACCTGATCCGCGTGCACGGCGCGCGGGAGAACAATCTCCAGGACGTCAGCGTCGAGCTGCCCAAGCGACGGTTGACCGTGTTCACCGGTGTGTCCGGGTCGGGGAAGAGTTCGCTGGTGTTCAGCACGATCGCCGCCGAGTCGCAGCGGTTGATCAACGAGACCTACAGCGCGTTCATCCAGGGTTTCATGCCGAGCCTGGCGCGGCCGGACGTGGACGTGTTGGAAGGGATCACGACCGCGATCATCGTGGACCAGCAGCGGATGGGTGCTGATCCACGGTCCACGGTGGGTACCGCGACGGACGCGAACGCGATGTTGCGGATCCTGTTCAGCCGGTTGGGGAAGCCGCACATCGGGTCGCCGCAGGCGTTCTCATTCAACGTGGCCTCGATCAGCGGGGCGGGTGCGGTCACGATGGAACGTGCCGGGAAGACGGTGAAGGAGCGGCGCAGCTTCAGCATCACCGGTGGGATGTGTCCGCGGTGCGAGGGTCGGGGCTCGGTGTCCGACATCGACCTGGCGCAGTTGTACGACGCGTCGAAGTCGCTGGCTGAGGGTGCGTTGACGATCCCGGGGTACACGGCCGGTGGGTGGAACTACCGGTTGTACGCGGAGTCGGGGTTCGTGGACAAGGACAAGCCGATCCGCAAGTACACGAAGAAGGAGTTGCACGACTTCCTGCACAAGGAGCCGGTGCGGATGAAGATCGCGGGCATCAACATGACCTATGAGGGGTTGGTGCCGCGGTTGCAGAAGTCGTACCTGTCGAAGGATCCGGAGGCGATGCAGCCGCACATCCGGGCGTTCGTGGACCGTGCGGTGACGTTCACGTCGTGTCCGGAGTGTGGTGGGACGCGGTTGAGTGCGGCGGCGCGTTCGTCGAAGATCAAGCGGATCAACATCGCGGACGCGTGTGCGATGCAGGTCAGTGACCTGGCGGAGTGGGTGCGGGGGTTGAACGAGCCGTCGGTGGCGCCGCTGTTGGCGACGTTGCAGCAGACGTTGGACTCGTTCGTGGAGATCGGGTTGGGGTATCTGTCGCTGGATCGGTCGTCGGGGACGTTGTCCGGTGGTGAGGCGCAGCGGGTGAAGATGATCCGGCACGTGGGGTCGTCGCCGTTGACGGATGTGACGTATGTGTTCGACGAGCCGACGGCCGGGTTGCACCCGCATGACGTGCGGCGGATGAATGATCTGTTGCTTCGGTTGCGGGACAAGGGAAACACCGTGTTGGTGGTGGAGCACGAGCCGGAGACGATCGCGGTCGCCGATCATGTGGTGGATCTGGGTCCGGGGGCTGGTTCGGGTGGTGGCACGGTGTGTTTCGAGGGGACCGTGGCGGGGTTGCGGTCCAGTGGCACGGTGACGGGGCGGCATTTCGACGACCGGGCGGCGTTGAAGGAGACGGTGCGCACGCCCACGGGGGCGTTGGAGATCCGGGGTGCGTCGGCGCACAACCTGCGTGATGTGGACGTGGACATTCCGTTGGGTGTGTTGGTCGTGGTGACGGGGGTGGCTGGTTCGGGGAAGAGTTCGCTGGTGCACGGGTCGATTCCGGCCGGTGAGGGTGTCGTGTCGGTGGATCAGGGGCCGATCAGGGGGTCGCGGCGCAGCAATCCGGCGACGTACACGGGGTTGTTGGAGCCGATCCGGAAGGTGTTCGCGAAGGCCAACGGGGTGAAGCCGGCGTTGTTCAGCGCGAACTCCGAGGGTGCGTGCCCGAACTGCAATGGTGCGGGTGTGATCTACACGGACCTGGGGATGATGGCTGGGGTGGCCACGACGTGCGAGGTGTGTGAGGGTAAGCGGTTCGACGCGTCGGTGTTGGAGTACCGGTTCGGTGGCAAGGACATCAGCGAGGTGCTCGCGATGTCGGTGGGTGAGGCGGAGGCGTTCTTCGGGGGTGGTGCGGCGCGGACGCCCGCGGCGCACGCGGTGTTGGAGCGGCTGGTGGACGTGGGGTTGGGTTATTTGAAGTTGGGTCAGCCGTTGACGACGTTGTCCGGTGGTGAGCGGCAGCGGTTGAAGTTGGCGACGCACATGGCGGACAAGGGTGGGGTGTACGTGTTGGACGAGCCGACGACGGGTTTGCATCTGGCGGATGTGGAGCAGTTGTTGGGGTTGTTGGACCGGTTGGTGGATTCGGGTAAGTCGGTGATCGTGGTGGAGCACAACCAGGCGGTGATGGCGCATGCGGACTGGATCATCGATCTGGGTCCTGGTGCGGGTCATGACGGTGGTCGTGTGGTGTTCGAGGGCACGCCTGCTGATCTGGTGGCGGCTCGGTCGACGTTGACGGGTGAGCATCTGGCGGCGTACGTGGGTGCGTGAGTCGGCGTGGGGTGTGCTGGTGTGTGATCGCGCGGCGTGCGTGAGTTGGTGCTGGGCCGGGGCTGTTGCCCTGGTCCAGGCCGCATCCCAACTGCGCCGATAATGTGCATTATGTCAAGTAACGTGGTGGGTGGCTGGTCCCCTCGTTAATTCGGATGCGCCCGGGATCGCCGTGGTTATGCTGGGCGGCGATGTGATCCTGTGACACCTCCGCGCTCGCGTCCGAGGCCCCTGTGTGCCCGGCGGGCGAATCCCCGTGAATCGTCTTGGTGGTGTCGCGTGCCTCAGTCAGCTCTGCTTGCTCATGATCTTGTTCGTACGTTCGGTGCCCGTCGGGTGCTCGACGGTGTCAGTCTGACGGCCGCTCCGGGTCAGCGGATCGGGTTGATCGGTGAGAACGGTGCCGGCAAGTCGACGTTGTTGCGGTTGTTGGCGGGTGTGGACGAGCCGGACTCCGGGTCGGTGGTGCTCCCCCGCGACGTCGGCTTCCTGCATCAGGAGATGCCGTTCGACGCGTCGGCCACGATCGCCGACGTGTTGGACGACGCGTTGCGGGAGTCCCGGGAGACGCTGGCCACGCTGGACGGGTTGGCGGCACGGTTGGACGACTCCCCCGAGCTGCTCGCCGCATACGGAGAGTGGTTGGAGCGGGCGCAGGATCATGACGCGTGGGATGCCGACCGGCGTGCCGAGTTGGTGTTGGCGGGTCTGGGGTTGGCCGCTCTCCCCCACGGCCGGCGGTTGGCGGAGATCTCCGGTGGGCAGCGGGCGCGGTTGGCGTTGGCGGCGATGTTGGTGCGCAGGCCCGCGGCGTTGCTGTTGGACGAGCCGACCAACCATCTCGACGATGACGCGGCCGTGTTTCTGGAGGGCCAGTTGCGGGGTTTGCCGGGTGTGGTGGTGTTGGCCAGTCACGACCGGGCGTTTCTGGACGCGGTGTGTACGGATCTGGTGGACCTGGACCCGGCGGTGGAGGGTCCGACGCGGTTCGGTGGGAACTACACCGAGTATCAGGCGGCGAAGCGGGCCGATCGGGAGCGGTGGGAGCGGCGGTTCGCCGAGGAGCAGGAGGAGTTGCGGGAGTTGCGGCACGCGGTGGCGGTGACGGCGCACGAGGTGGCGCACAACCGGGAGATGCGGGACAAGGACAAGATGGGGTACGGCCGGCGGTCGGGTCGGGTGGAGCGGCAGGTGTCCAGTCGGGTGCGGGACGCGGCGCGGCGGTTGGCGGAGTTGGAGCGGGCGCAGGTGCGTAAGCCGCCCGCGCCGTTGCGGTTCCGTGCGCCGGTGTCGGCGCGGTCGGCGGAGGGGTTGTTGGTGTCGTTGCGGGATGTGGTGGTGCCGGGTCGGTTGGCGGTGGATCGGTTGGATGTCGCGGCGGATGACCGGTTGTTGGTGACCGGTCCCAATGGTGCGGGTAAGTCGACGTTGTTGGCGGTGTTGGCCGGGCGGTTGGCCGCTGATGGTGTGGTGGGTCGGCGGCGTGGGTTGCGGGTGGGGTTGTTGGCGCAGGATTCGGTGTTCGAGCGTCCGGATCGGACGGTGGCGCGTACTTACGAGTCGGTGGTGGGTGTGGCGCGGGCGGAGGCGGTGCCGTTGCGGTCGTTGGGGTTGTTGGCGCCGCGGGACATGGCGCGGGCGGTGGGTGAGCTGTCGGTGGGTCAGCGGCGGCGGTTGGCGTTGGCGTTGGTGTTGGCGGATCCGCCGGAGTTGTTGTTGTTGGACGAGCCGACCAATCACCTGTCCCCCGCGTTGGCTGATGAGTTGGAGGACGCGTTCGGGACGAGTGCGGGTGCGATCGTGGTGGCCAGTCACGATCGTTGGTTGCGGTCGCGGTGGTCGGGGCGTGAGTTGGCGTTGGGTCAGGTGCCGGTGTTGGACGGTGCGGTCGAGTAGCGCGTCAGGTCGGGTCGTTCAGGGTCGCGGGGTCCCACAGGGGGCGGACCTCGACGTGGGTGTAGGCCGCTTCGGGTAGGCGGGCGGCGTGGGCGCAGGCGCGTTCGATGGTGTCGCAGTCCACGACGTAGAAGCCGGCGAGGTATTCCTTGGTCTCGGGGAACGGGCCGTCGGTGGTCATGGTTTCGCCGTCGTCCAGCCAGACGCGTTTGGCCTGGTCCTGTGGGACCAGGCCGGCGGAGTGGACCAGTTCACCGGTGGCGGCCAGTTGTTCGCCGAAGGTGAGGTGGTCGCGGCCGAACTTCAGGCGCTGCTGGTCGGTCATGCCTTCCCAGACGTGCCGGGAGGTGGGGTTGCTGTGGATGAGGATCACGTACTTCACCGGGTGCCTCCGCTGGGTCGGGGGAAAAATCTTCTCACTGCCATGTCGAGACCGCGGGTTCGGCTTCGACATGTGTGGTGAGAGGAAGGAGCCGACGATGTCGGACGAGAAGGTGATCCGGGATTTGGTGGCCGGGCAGGTGGCGGCGATGAAGGCGGGTGACGCGCGGGCGTTGGCGGCGCGGTTCGCGGCTGACGCGGTGACGTTCACGTTGGCGCCGCCGCTGGTCAACCGGGGTGCGGCGGTGGTGGAGCCGGATGGGTTGGTGGCGTGGTTCGCCACGTTCGACGGGCCGGTGGACTACGAGGTGACCGACCTGGTGGTGGAGGTCGGCGGTGATCTGGCGTTCTGTCGGAGTGTGAACCGGTTGTCCGCGACGCCGGTGGGTCGGTCGGAGGGTTTCGACCTGTGGTTCCGGTCGACGGTGTGTTGGCGGAAGGTGGCCGGTGAGTGGTTGGTGGTGCACGAGCACACGTCGACGCCGTTCTACATGGACGGTTCGCTGCGGGCGGCCGTGGATCTGCGGCCGGAGGTGCGGTGATGTTGGCGGGGTCGAGGGCGTTCAGTGGGTTTTCCACTGATGACGTGGACAAGGCGCGGGCGTTCTACGAGGGGACGTTGGGGTTGCCGGTGTCGGTGGACAACGGGATGGTGTGGCTGCACCTGGCCGGTGGGCGGGACACGTTGGTGTATCCGAAGGCCGATCATGTGCCGGCGACGTTCACGGTGTTGAACTTCCCGGTCGGCGACATCGAACGGGCGGTGGATGAGTTGGTGGCGCGGGGTGTGGTGTTCCAGCGGTACGAGGGGTTGGACGAGCGGGGTATCAACCGGCGGGGTGGGCCGTTGATCGCGTGGTTCACCGATCCGGCGGGCAACATCCTGTCGGTGATCCAGGAGTCGTGACCGTCGGTGACCGGCGGCCGGTGCGACACTGGCCGGCCGCCGGGGGTCAGGCGCGGCGGGCGGGGCGGTCGCGGTCGTCGGTGGGCCACTGTTGGCCGGGGAACACGCGGGCGAACCAGTGCGGTTGCACGTCGCGCAGGCGCAGGGTGTGCCAGCGGCGCGGGTCGGTCGGTTCGGGGACGCCGACTTCGACGTCGGGGCCGTAGGCGAACAGGCGTTCCTGGCAGATGCCGCAGGGTGCGAGGATCCAGTAGTCGCCGCTGTTCTCGGCGGCGGTGACCGACACGGACGCGACGACCTTGCGGTTGAGTTTGAACGCTTCGCACAGGGCGCCGGTTTCGTGGCACAGGCTGGCCGCGGCGTTGGGGGCGTCGGGGCCGGTGCTGGTGAGGATGGCGCCGTTGTCCAGGCGTAGCGCGGCGGCACCGGACCAGGGTTGGTCGGCGAACCGGGTGTGCGCGAGGTCGATCGCCGCGTCCACCAGGGCTTGATCAACGGCCATGACTGTAGGTTACCGGTACTGCCCGTGGGGATGTGGTGAGCGCGCGGTGACAATCCTTGGACAACCCGGTGTGATGAATCGGTTACCGGTTCAGGCTTGTGCGGCCAGTCGGGTGGGCAGGTTCGGGTAGCCGGTGGCGGCGTCGAACAGGTGGGTGCCGACGGTGTCGGTGTCGTCCAACCCGGTGATGTCGAGGGTTTCGGCGGGTAGGGCCAGTTGGGTGACCATGACGCCGAGCAGGCAGGCGTCCAGGATGCCGGTCACGGTGGTGTCGGAGGCGACGCCGGCGGCGTGGTGCAGTTCGACGGCGGCCTGGGCGTTGGCGGTGGCCATGGCGCCCAGGGCGGCGCGGATCGCGGGCCGGCGTACCCCTTCCAGGTACAGCTCGAACATGGCCAGTGCCTGGGTGGGGTCGCCGTGGACGGCGCGGCGGATCAGTGCCGGGTACAGCATGCGCAGTTGGTGGGGTGTGGCGCCGGGTGGGGTGGTTTCGCGGAGTCGGTCCACGGCGGCGCGGTGTAGTTCGGCCATGCGGTTGGCGGCGGCTTCCAGGATGGTTTCCCGGGTCGGGTAGTAGTTCTTGGTGGTGCCTTCGGGGACGCCTGCTTCGCGGTCGACGGCGCGGTGGGTCAGGCCGCGGCCGCCGTCGCGGGCGAGGATCGCGATGGCCGCGTCGGCCAGCAGGGGCCGGCGTGACCTGCGGCGGGTGCGCCGTGCGTGCAGTTCGTCCTTTGTGGCCACCATGGGTGCGGACTGTAGTTGGTCGGGTACACAGTGGATTCACCGGGTCGATCTTGAAGGGGCTTAGGGTCTACAGGTCATGGACTTCACGGATGTGTGCTTCGCGGGTGTGGCCGGGCAGTGGGAGCTGTTGCGGTCCGGTCGGGTGACGTCGGTGGAACTGGTGGGGGCCTACCTGGACCGGGTGCGGCGGTTGGATGGCCGGTTGAACGCGTTCCGGTCGGTGTTCGCCGAGCAGGCCCGGGACGCGGCGGTGCGGGCGGACGCGCGGCGCGCGGCCGGTGAGGACGGGCCGCTGTTGGGGGTGCCGGTGGTGGTGAAGGAGGACACCGACCTGGCCGGGTTGCCCACGACGATGGGTTCGGACGCGGTCACCACGCCGGCGCCGGCTGACGCGGAGGCGGTGTCGCGGCTCAAACGGGCCGGTGCGGTGGTGATCGGGCGGACCCGGGCGCCGGAGCTGTGCCTGTGGCCGTTCACCGAGACCGAGCATGCCGGTGCGACGCGTAACCCGTGGTCGTTGGGGCATTCGCCGGGTGGGTCCAGTGGTGGTGCCGCGGCCGCGGTGGCCGCCGGGTTGGGTGCGGCCGCGTTGGGCAGTGACGGTGGCGGTTCGATCCGGTTCCCGGCCGCCGCGACCGGGTTGTACGGGTTGAAGCCGCAGCGTGGGCGGGTGTCGCTGTTCCCGCACGGTGAGGTGTGGACCGGGTTGTCGGTAGCCGGGCCGATTACCCGGACGGTGGCCGATGCGGCGCTGTTGTTGGATGTGCTGCACGGTCCGATGCCCGGTGACCGGCACGCCGCGCTGCCCCCGGCCACGACGTTCGCCCAGGCGGCGGCGACCCGGCCGGGTCGGCTGCGGATCGGGGTGTCCCGGCGGCCGTGGCCGGTCGGGGGCCGGTTGGACCCGTGGGTGCGGGACGCGGTGATCGGCACGGCGCGGCTGCTGGTCGACCTGGGTCACCGGGTGGAGTTGGTCGAACCGCCGCTGGTCGACCCGACCGGGATGTTCGGTTTCGGTCCCCGCTACCTGGCCAGTGCGGCGCGGGCGGCCGGCGAGGTGGACCAGCCGGGGCGGTTGGCGGCCACGACCCGGGCGGTCGCCGCGTTCGGCCGTGTCTACGGCGACCCGGTGGTGGCCGCGGCCCGCCGTTACGGTGAGCGGATCGAGGCGAAGGTCAACCGGGTGTTCGACGAGGTGGACCTGTTGCTCTCGCCGGTGACGCCGCGTCCGCCGCTGCGGATCGGGGAACTGTGGGGCAAACCGTGGCTGGTGACGTTGTTGGGGGCGCAGCGGTTCGCGGCGTACACGACGCTGTGGAACCTGACCGGGAACCCGGCCGCGTCGGTGCCGGCCGGGTGGACCGACGGTGGCCTGCCGTTGGCGGTGCAACTGGTGGGCCGCCAGCACGACGAGGCGACCGTGCTGGCGGTGTCGGCGCAGTTGGAGGACGCGCGGCCGTGGGCGGACGCACGGCCACCCACGGCCGGGTGAGAACGGTCAGGGGCGCTCGTCGCCGTCGGACAGTTCGGTCGAGCCCTCGTGCGGGTCGACCGGGGACTGGGTCGGTGGCACGGGCGGCAGTGGGCTGGTCGTCTCCGCCGGAGCGCCGATGCCGGTCAGCGGGTGGTGGCCCAGCGGGTGCGGGCTGAGCGGGCTGGGCACTTCCTGGCGGGCGACGGCTTCGGCGGCGGCGACGGCTTCGGCGACCTTCGGGTCGGTGGAGGTGTCGAACCACGACGACACCGACGGGTCGTCCTCGGACGGGTCGGTGGCCGGTGCCTCGTACTTGGGCGGTTCGTAGCGGAACACGCCGTCCTCGCCGGGCGCGCCGAGCATCTTGGCGAACCCTTCCAGGGCCTTGCCGTAGTCGGTGGGCACCAGCCACACCTTGTTCGCGTCGCCCTGCGCCATCTGCGGCAGGGTCTGCAGGTACTGGTAGGCCAGGACCTCCGGGGTGGGTCGGCCGGCCTTGATCGCGCCGAACACCTTCTCGATGGCCTTGGCCTGGCCCTGCGCCTGCAGGTAGCGCGCGGCCCGGTCACCCTGCGCCCGCAGGATGCGCGACTGCCGGTCGGC
>DASZXM010000367.1:0-3762 GCA_035546415.1 Pseudonocardiaceae bacterium | reverse complement strand
TTCATGGCCGAGATGGAGGCCGCGGGCGCGGACTGGGAGCTCGTCGTCCACGGTCGCGCGCAGCACGGCTTCACCCACCGGCACGCGGTACCCGGCGCGACCCCCGGTGTCGCCTACGACCGACAGGCCGACGAACGCTCGTTCACGGCCGCGCGCACCTTCCTGGCGGCCTTGTAGGTGTGGTCCCGGTCAGCCGTGGCGGCGAACGGTGACCGGGGCCGCGGCCGGCACCGGCGCGGGGTGCCGGCCGCGTCGGGTCACCGCTCAGTCCGCGTGCCACGTCCAGTCGCGGATCTCGGGCATGTCCTCGCCGTACTCGCAGATCCACGAGCGGTGGCGGGCCCGCTCGTCGAGCATCGCCTGACGCACCCGTGCCGCTCGCGCGCCCAGCCCGGGGACCCGGTCGATCACGTCGACGACCAGCTGGAACCGGTCCATGTCGTTGCGCACCAGCATGTCGAACGGCGTCGTCGTGGTGCCCTCCTCCTTGTAGCCGCGCACGTGCAGGTTCGCGTGGTTGGTGCGGCGGTAGGTCAGCCGGTGGATCAGCCACGGGTACCCGTGGTAGGCGAAGATCACCGGCTTGTCCGTGGTGAACAGTGCGTCGAACGCGGCGTCCGTCATACCGTGCGGGTGCTCCGACGCCGGCTGCAGCCGCATCAGGTCCACCACGTTGACCACGCGCACCCGCACCGACGGCAGGTGTTCGCGCAGCAGCGACGTCGCTGCCAGCACCTCCACCGTGGGCACGTCACCCGCGCACGCCAGCACCACGTCCGGTTCGCCGTCACCGTCGTTGCTGGCCCACTCGAAGATGCCCGCTCCCCGGTTGCAGTGCAGGGCGGCCGCGTCCGGGTCCAGCCACACCGGGGTGGGGTTCTTGCCGGCCACGATCACGTTGATCAGGTCACGGCTGGCCAGGCAGTGCGTCGCGACCTCCAACAGCGTGTTGGTGTCCGGCGGCAGGTAGACGCGCACGACCTCGGCCTTCTTGTTCACCACGTGGTCGATGAACCCGGGGTCCTGGTGGGAGAAACCGTTGTGGTCCTGGCGCCACACGTGCGAGGTGATCAGGTAGTTCAGCGACGCGATCGGGCGCCGCCACGGCAGTTCGCGGGTCACCTTCAGCCACTTGGCGTGCTGGTTGACCATCGAGTCGACGATGTGCACGAACGCCTCGTAGCAGGAGAACAGGCCGTGCCGGCCGGTCAGCAGGTAGCCCTCCAGCCAGCCCTGGCACAGGTGCTCGGACAGCACCTCCAGCACCCGCCCGGAGCCCGCCAGGTGCTCGTCGACGGGCAGGATCTCCGCCTCCCACTGCTTGTCGGTCACGTCGTACACCGCGTCCAGGCGGTTGGACGCCGTCTCGTCCGGGCCGAACAACCGGAAATCCCGGTGTCCGGCGTCCCGGCGGATCACCTCGCGCAGGTACTCGCCCAGCACCCGGGTCGGCTCGGACAGCACACTGCCCGGCCGGTCCGACGCCACCGCGAAGGCCCTCGGGTCGGGCAGGTCCAGCGGGCGCAGCAGCAGGCCGCCGTTGGCGTGCGGGTTGGCACCCATCCGCCGGTCGCCGTGCGGCATCAGCGCCGTGACGTCGGGGACCGGCCTGCCGTCGCCGTCGAACAGCTCCTGCGGCCGGTAGGACCGCATCCACCGTTCCAGTTCGGCCAGGTGGGCGGGGTTGTCGCGGACCGCGGCCAGCGGCACCTGGTGCGACCGCCACGTGCCCTCCACCGGCACGCCGTCCACCACGGCCGGCCCGGTCCAGCCCTTGGGGGTGCGCAGCACGATCATCGGCCAGCGCGGCCGTTCGGTGTGTCCACCGCCGCGGGCGACGCGCTGGATGGTGTGAATCTCCGCCACCACCTGGTCCAGGGTCGCCGCCATCGCCTGGTGCATCGCCACCGGGTCGCTGCCCTCGACGTAGTACGGCGTGTAGCCGTAGCCGCGCAGCAGTGCGTCCAGTTCGGACTCCGGAATGCGGGACAGCACGGTCGGGTTCGCGATCTTGTAGCCGTTGAGATGCAGGATCGGCAGCACGGCGCCGTCGTGCCGCGGGTCGACGAACTTGTTGGCGTGCCAACTGGTCGCCAGCGGACCAGTTTCCGCCTCGCCGTCGCCGACCACGCACGCCACCAGCAGGTCCGGGTTGTCCAGCGCGGCACCGTAGGCGTGCGCGAGCGAGTAGCCCAGTTCGCCGCCCTCGTGGATGGAACCGGGGATGACCGGCGCGACATGGCTGGGCACGCCACCGGGGAACGAGAACTGCCGGAACAGCGCCCGCATGCCGGGCAGGTCCTGGCCGACCTCGGGGTTGGCGGCGGAGTAGCTGCCCTCCAGCCACGTGTTCGCGAACAGCGCCGGACCACCGTGACCGGGCCCGATCACGTACATCGTGTTCAGGTCGTGGTCGATGATGGCGCGGTTCAGATGCGCGTACAGGAAGTTCAGGCCGGGCGTGGTCCCCCAGTGGCCCAGCAGCCGGGGCTTCACGTGTTCGGGCCGCAGTTCCTCGCGCAGCAACGGGTTGTCCAACAGGTAGATCTGTCCGACGGACAGGTAGTTGGCGGCCCGCCACAGCGCGTCGACGCAGCGCAGCCGTTCCTCGTCCAGCGGTCCGGCGATCGCCGACGTGTCGACGTGCGGAATCGTGGTCATCGTGTTCCTCGTCTCGTTGTGCGCACAGGGGAAGGCTTGCGATCCCGAGGGGTGGGGGGTGAGGAGGTCGGGATCGCAAGCCCGTTCAGGGGAAGGTTCAGTCGTGCCGGACGACCAGCAGCGGGCACGTCGCGTGGTAGACCAGCGCCTGACTGGTCGAACCCAGCAGCATGCCGCCGAAGCCGCCGTGCCCCCGGCTGCCGACGACAAGCAGTTGCGCGCCCGCCGACTCCTCCAGCAGGCACCGCACCGGGCGGTCCCGGGCGACGATCCGCCGCACCGGCACGTCCGGGTACTTCGCCTGCCAGCCGGCCAGGCCCTCGGCGAGCAACACGGCCTCGCGCTGCTCGATGCCGTCCCAGTCCACGATGAACTGTCGTGCCGTCGCGTACGCGACGTCCGACGAGTACTCGATCCACGTGTGCACGGCCACCAGGTCCGTGCCGCGCAGCGAAGCCTCCTCGAACGCCAACGCCACGGCGTCCTCACTGGTCGGTGAGCCGTCGACACCGACGACGACCGGACCGGACGCGGGCCCGCTGTCCCGGATCACGGCGACCGGGCAGTGCCCGTGGGCCACCAGCGCGACGGCCGTGGAGCCCACCAGGATCCCGGTGAACCCGCCCAGCCCGCGCGACCCCAACACCATCAGCTGGGCGTCCCTCGTCTCCTCGACCAGCAGTGGCACCGGTGCCGCCACCGGGACGACGGAGTCGACGGTCATGCCCGGGTGCGCCGCCTCGATGGCCGACCTGGCCCGCGTGACCGCGCGCCCCGCCTCGGACTTCAGTTCGTCCACGTAACCCAACGGCAGCGGCGGTGTCCCCCGGTAGCCCGCTGGCGGGAGGTGCACGGCGCTGACCAGCTTGACGGCAGCGTTGCGCCGGGCCGCCTCGTCGCCGGCCCACTCCGCGGCCTGCTGCGCGGTTTCCGACCCGTCGACCCCGACCACGATCGGCCGACCGACGTTGCTCTCACTCATGATGACGCTCCCTGCTCGTGTACCGGGTCGCAGTGCGCCGCGATCACACCGGGAACCGCTTCGGCGAGCACGATCGCGACGTGCCGCTCCCGCGGGTCGTCGTACGCGTCACCGAGTGA
>DASZXM010000366.1:0-1832 GCA_035546415.1 Pseudonocardiaceae bacterium | reverse complement strand
ACGCGTCCGGGTCGTCGAAGGCCAGCGGGTCGCGGTTGGCCGCGTAGCCCAAGGCCAGCACACCTTCACCGGCACGGATCGTGACGCCGTCGATATCCGCGTCCGCGACGCACAGCCGCGCCGTCGCCACGTCGACGATGGTGAAGAAGCGCAGCATCTCCTCGACCGCGTCCAGCGTGGAACCGGCCCGCAGTTTCGCCAGCTGGTCCGGGTGCTGCAGCAGCGCGACCGTGCCCAGCGAGATCATGTTCGCCGTCGTCTCGTGGCCGGCCAGCAACAGCAGGAAACCCAACGCCGCCAACGAGCCGCGCCGGTACGTGCCCTCCGCGCGCAGCTTCATGATCTGCCTGCCCAGCAGGTCGTCCGGCGGGTCCGTCTCCTTCCGCGCGATCAGGTCGGTCATGTAGTCCTGGACCCGCTCGAACGCCGCCCGCCGCGTGTCCGCGTCGACCAGCCGGTTGATCATCTTCGCCGTGTTGGCCTGGAAGAACTCGTGATCCGAGTAGGGCACGCCGAGCATCTCGCAGATCACCAGCGACGGCACCGGTAAGGACAGGGCCTGGACCAGGTCTACCGGCTGCGGACCGGCGACCATTTCGTCCAGCAGGCCGTCGACGATCTGCTGGATCCTCGGCCGCAGTGCCTCGACCCGGCGGACCGTGAACTCGCCGAGCACCGCGCGCCGCGCCGGGCCGTGTTCCGGGGCGTCCATCGAGATCATGGTGCGTTCGTCCTGGGGACGGCGGAACCGCCCGCCCGCGATCAGCGACGGGAAGTCGGGGTGCTGGCGGTCCGCGCTGAACCTCGGATCGTTGAGCACCTGCCGCACGTGCTCGTGTTTCGTGACGACCCACGCGTGACGGCCGTCGGGCAGCCCGACCTTGGTGATCGGCTCCTCCTCGCGAATCTGCTGGTACTCCGGCGGCGGGGCGAACGGGCATGTCCTGGTCAGCGGAAACTGCAGGGCTGGCTCGTCGACTGCGGTCACGGTGTGCGCTCCTCACCAGGCGGTATTCGGACGCTTACATTCCGCTTCCCGAAACTACTCAAACGGAAGGTTTTCGTCCACTCGCAAAGGAGTGACCCGGAACCGTGCGACAATCGCCCTACGTGACGGAGGGGCGAAGGGCCATGACCGCAGACGCAGAGACGCCGCTGCGGGCCGACGCCCGCCGCAACCGCGACCAGATCATCGCCGCGGCCCGGTCCATCTTCGCCGAGCACGGCCCGGAGATCCCGATGGAGGAGATCGCCCGCACGGCGGGCGTCGGCGTCGGCACCCTCTACCGCCGCTTCCCGGACCGCGACTCGCTGATCAGGGCGGTCGCCGTGGACAGCTTCCAGCGCTTCCTGGACGACGCCAAGGCGGCCGTCGACGCCGAACCCACCGCCTGGCAGGCGCTGGTCCGCCTGTTGCACCAGTCCGCGGAGCTACAACTGACCGTCCAACTGGCCATGCTCTCGCGGCGCTCGCTGGCCATCCTCAAGGAGGACCCGGCGATCTTCGCGCTGCGCGGCGCGCTGCTGACCGAGGTGGAACACCTGGTGCGGCGCGCCCAACAGGAGGGCATGCTGCGCGCCGACGTCGGCACCGGCGACATCGCACAGCTGTTCGCCTTCCGGATGCGGTCACCCCGCGGAAGGACGCCGGAGTTCTCCCAACTGGCCGCCGACCGCTGCCTCGGCATCATGATCGACGGTCTGAAGGCCCGCCCGGGCACGACACTCCCCGGCCGGCCACTGACCAAGGACGACCTGGACGTCTGAGACCGGAAAACGACCCGCACGCCGATACGCTCGTCCGGTGAGCGACGACATGCTGTGCATCGAGA
>DASZXM010000365.1:0-6129 GCA_035546415.1 Pseudonocardiaceae bacterium | reverse complement strand
GAGCGGGACGCGGTGGAGCAGTTGGTCCGGGAGAACATGGGCAACGCCTACGCGCTGAACGTGCCGCTGGCGGTGTCGGTCGGTTTCGGACGTTCGTGGGACGACGCGGCGCACTGACGGTTGTCGGCGCGCTGACGGTTGTCGGAGCACTGACGGTTGTTTCACATCGTTCCGGGCTGGGTACTCGTGAAACGTCTTGACCGATCATGACCCCGGCTGACCTGGTCGCGGCCGGGATACGGTTGAGGACGCGGCCCTGCGCCGGCGACACCGGCTGGGCCGGCAGGCCATGTTCGGGAGGTGCCGTCATCGTCTCCGCCAGAGGTGCGACCACGACAGCAGCGAGACCCATCACCAGCGGCCCACGTCGCGGCGGCGGCAAGGGCCCCCGGCACGCGCTCGTGGTCGGCGGCACGGGCATGTTGAGCGCGTGCACGTCGACGCTGGTCGCCGCGGGCTGGCACGTGGTGCTGCCCAGCCGCCACTACTCGCCGATCCCCACGGTCGCCGGCGGCACGGGCACCGGCCGCGCGCTGTGGGTCGCGGCGGACTGGTCCGATCCGGAGGGCTTGGCCGAACGCGCCGGCAGGGCGTTGGGCGGACCGGCGGAACTGCTGGTCGCGTGGGTGCACCGGGAACACCGGCCGGCCGTGCTGCGCGCCGTGGCGCCGTTGCTGGCCCCGGGCGCGGGTGTCGTGGAGGTGCACGGGGCGGCAGCGGCGGACCCGGTGAGCGGCTACCCCGACCCGGTGCTGCCCGACCACCCGACCCAGCAGGTGGTCCTCGGCTTCGTTCCGGTCGGCCGGACCAGCCGCCGCCTCACCCACGAGGAGATCTCCGAGGGTGTCCTGGCGGCCATGGAACGCGCCCTGGCCGGCAAACCGCCGGGCGTCCACCAGGTCGGCCAACCGCGCCCGTGGTCTGCCCTGAACTGACCGGGTGCGAGCCGGCCCGTCAACGCAGGGCGCCGGCCGGGCGGGTTTCCCAGATCGTCCACAGTGGTCGGTAGCCCTGGCGCGGCCAGAACACCGATGACAGCGGGTTGGGCGGGTTGTAGTACAGGTACGTGCCGGTGACGCCCTGGCGGTGCAGTTCGCGGTGGGCCGACGTCATCAACGCCCGGCCGACGCCGGCGCCGCGGGCGCCCGGCAGTACGGACACGGCGTTCACGAACCCCCATCGGCCCGGTGGCACCGGGAACCGGCGCCGGGTGCGCGGGTCCGACTCGGTCACCCAGCACTCGGCCATCCCGACCGGGACGCCGTCCCGTTCGGCCAGCCACACCGGGTCGCCGTAGCCGATGCGGTAGCCGAGGGTGTTGCGTTTGATGCCCGCGGCGTCCGGGCGGACGATCGTGCCGCCCACCATCGCCGAGTACGCCAGTTCGGCCAGCGCCAGCTGCACGGCCACGTCGATGTCGGCCGTGGTCGCACGCCGCACGGTCAGGCCGGGCGGGACGGACGCCGCGTCGGCGGGTGCGTCGGGCCTGCGGACCGCCAGCACGGACAGCGGCACGAAGCCGTGCGCGAGCAGCGCCTGGCTGCCCTCGGCGTCCCGGCTGGGCCAGGTCACCGACACCGCCGAGTCGGCACCGGGCTCGCCGACCCGGTCCATCAGCCGCCGCAGTGCCCGCAGCAGCGCGTCCATGCCCGGCCCACTCGCGTCGCCGAGCAGCGGGAACAGCTCCCACGCCTCCCGCGCCGACCACAGGCTGGTGGCCGTGCCCGGCCGGTGCACCGATCGGACCAGCGCACCCGACACCCGGCCGCTGGGCAGCGCCGCCGTCAGCGTCTCGCCGTCCGGGTCGGCCGCCGAGACCGGCAACAGCGGGTCCAGGCCGGCGAACCGCGCCGCCTGGGCGTCCCGGAGGCTCTTGGCCGCCGTCATGTCGGCCATGTCACCGTCGGGTGCAGCGGAAGATCGCCGTGCCGGGGAACAATCGCCCCCGCAGCGGACTCCACTGTCCCCACTCCCGGGTGTGCCCTTCCGGCCACTCCGGCTCGATCAGGTCGGTGAGCACCATGCCGGCCGCCGTGAGCTGGCGGACGTAGTCGCCGAGCGTCCGGTGGTGCTCCACGTACGTGGGGCGGTCGTCCTCGTCGACCTCCAGGTACGGGGTTCTGTCGAAATAGGACTGGACGACCCGCAGTCCGTCCGGGCCCGGATCGTCCGGGAAAATCCACCGCATCGGATGGGTCACCGCGAACACCCACGGGGCGCCGGGCCGCAGCACGCGCGCCACCTCGGCCATCACGGCGCCGGAGTCGGCGACGAACGGGATGGCGCCGAACGCCGAGCAGGCGGCGTCGAAGCTGCCGCTGGCGAAGGGCAACTGGTCGGCGCTGCCCTGGACCAGTGGCACCGTGATCCCCGTCGCCGCGCCGGTGGCGACGGCGTGCGCCAGCATGCCGCTGGAGATGTCCAGGCCGACGGCGTGCGCACCGTGCGCGGCCAGCCACCGCGCCGACGCGGCGGAGCCGCAGCCGACTTCCAGGATTCGCCGACCGGCGATGTCCCCGAGCAGATGCGAATTCTCCTCGCGAACGCCTTCGGGGCACCACACGAAATCCGCGTCGCCGAGGAAATCGCCGTGCTCGGCCTGGTAGTCGTCGGCGTCCGCGTCCCACCACAGTTTGCTGGCGGTCCGCGACTCGGCGGGGTCGACGGGCCGTTTCGCAATTCCCACCGTGCCCAGCGCCAGCTCGGCACTCAGGTGCCGTTCGGGTGGTTCCGCCGGCTGTCGCGGCGGTTTTGGTTGCAGTTCGATTTCGGTTGACCTCGGCACGGCGCGTTCCGGCTCGGTCACAGTCGCTCCTCGGCGTCGGTCCCGCTGGTTGTGCGGCTCCTGTGCGAGTGCTGTGTACCCCCGGAGCGCATGCGACAGATCGTGCCAGTACCGCGACGTCGTCCCTCGTCGGAGCGACGAATTTGCGGTGTCACCGCGAACCCGCGTACGATACCGCCCGCGCAGTGGGTCTTACTGCCTGCGGTCCCGCATGGTCGGGAATCGGGCCGCCTCCGTCGTTGTTGTGCACTGTGACACCGACGTCTCCGCCCGGGCCGCAAGCCGTTCGCCTGAGGCGTGCGCTCGTGCACATGTCCACCTACAACACCAATCCGTACCGGAGCAACCCACCTAATGTCCACCGACACCACCACTGTCCCGGCTGCCAAGGCCTCGACGCAGCAAGTCGCGATCAATGACATCGGGACGGCGGAGGACTTCCTCGCCGCCGTCGACCAGACCATCAAGTACTTCAACGACGGCGACATCGTCGAGGGCACCATCGTCAAGGTCGACCGTGACGAGGTGCTGCTCGACATCGGCTACAAGACCGAGGGTGTGATCCCCTCGCGTGAGCTGTCGATCAAGCACGATGTCGACCCGTCCGAGGTGGTCAGCGTCGGTGACGAGGTCGAGGCCCTTGTTCTCCAGAAGGAGGACAAGGAAGGCCGCCTGATCCTGTCGAAGAAGCGCGCCCAGTACGAGCGCGCGTGGGGCACGATCGAGGCCCTGAAGGAGAAGGACGAGCCGGTCCGCGGCACCGTGATCGAGGTGGTCAAGGGTGGCCTGATCCTGGACATCGGCCTGCGCGGCTTCCTGCCCGCGTCGCTGGTGGAGATGCGCCGGGTGCGTGACCTGCAGCCGTACGTCGGCCGTGAGCTGGAAGCCAAGATCATCGAGCTGGACAAGAACCGCAACAACGTGGTCCTGTCCCGCCGTGCCTGGCTGGAGCAGACGCAGTCCGAGGTCCGCAGCGAGTTCCTCAACCAGCTGCAGAAGGGCCAGGTCCGCAAGGGCGTCGTGTCCTCCATCGTCAACTTCGGTGCGTTCGTCGACCTGGGTGGCGTGGACGGTCTGGTGCACGTCTCCGAGCTGTCCTGGAAGCACATCGACCACCCGAACGAGGTCGTCGAGGTCGGCCAGGAGGTCACGGTCGAGGTCCTGGACGTCGACATGGAGCGCGAGCGGGTCTCGCTGTCGCTGAAGGCGACGCAGGAAGACCCGTGGCGGCAGTTCGCCCGCACCCACGCGATCGGCCAGATCGTGCCGGGCAAGGTCACCAAGCTGGTTCCGTTCGGCGCGTTCGTCCGGGTGGACGAGGGCATCGAGGGCCTGGTGCACATCTCCGAGCTGGCCGAGCGCCACGTGGAGATCCCCGAGCAGGTCGTGCAGGTCAACGACGACGTCATGGTCAAGGTCATCGACATCGACCTGGACCGCCGTCGGATCTCGCTGTCGCTGAAGCAGGCCAACGAGGGCTTCACGACCGAGACCGAGTTCGACCCGACCCAGTACGGCATGGCCGCCGAGTACGACGCCGAGGGCAACTACATCTACCCCGAAGGCTTCGACCCGGAGACCCAGGACTGGCAGGAGGGTTACGACAAGCAGCGCGAGGAGTGGGAGCGCCAGTACGCCGAGGCGCACGCCCGCTACGAGCAGCACATGAAGCAGATCGCCAAGGCCGCGGCGGCGGACGCCGAGGCGGGTGCTGCCGAAGCCAGCGGCGGCGGCAGCTACTCCTCCTCGGACGAGGGCGGTGCCGCCAGCTCCAGCGGCGGCACGCTGGCCAGCGACGAGCAGTTGGCCGCACTGCGCGAGCGCCTGTCCGGCGGCGTCTGATCCCAGCCGCTTCAGCCACGAGGCCCCGCACCGACCCCGGTGCGGGGCCTCGTCGCGTTCGGCGGGCTGGCGATGCGGCCGGACGCCTGGGGTTGACGGGCGGGTCGGTGGGCTGTGGCTGTACGCGCCGTCGCGTTCGGCGGCGGGCGGATCTGGCAAGGTGGCCGGGCGCGGGGTCTCGCTCCGGCTCCGTGTGCGGGTTACCGTGCCTTGCATGAGGCGTCGCTGGTGGGCGGCCGGTTGCTGCGGGGTCGTCGCGGGGCTGGTCGGTCTGCTGGTGGCGTGTTCGTCGGAGGCCACGACACCGCACCCGCGGGTGCCGACGTTCGCCACCTCGGCGGCACCGTCCTCGGCGCCCGCCGACCTGCCGCCGAAGTCGTGCGTCGAAGTGGCACAGGCGTCCGACGTGGACGGGATCGTCGGTCACCAGCTGGCCGGGTCGATGAACCAGATCGTCGGCGTGCCCATGCCCAAGATCAACCGGACCGGGCGGATCGACTGCTACTACGGCATCCCCGCCGGCAAGCCGATCACCCAGGCCGTCCTGGTCGTCGGCATCGCCAGTTACACCGACCCGCGGTCAGCTGCCCACCGCGCGAGCACGACCGTGAACAACGCCCGGGACGCCGGCGCGACCACCAGCCCCGTGCGGGTCGGGACGTACGACGCCGTCGTGCTGGCCGGTGCGAAGACGCAGGAGTTGGTGATGAGCGCCGGCAACCTCACCGTCCTGGTCACCGCGGACAACGGCGTGCTGACCGATGGCAGGATCGGCCAGCAGCTGGTGCGGCTGGCGCAGCGGGCACTGTCGGCCGGCACCTGAGCCGCTGACAGAATCCAGCCATGCTGCGTGTGGGACTCACCGGCGGTATCGGTTCCGGCAAGTCGACGGTCGCCGCCCGCCTCGCCGAACTCGGTGCCACGCTGATCGACTCGGACCGGGTCGCCCGGGAGGTCGTCGAGGTCGGCACCGACGGTCTCGCCGAGGTCGTCGACACGTTCGGCGACGGCGTCCTGGCCGCCGACGGGTCGCTCGACCGCGCCGCCCTGGCGAAGATCGTGTTCAACGACGCCGCGCAGCGCGCGAAGCTGAACGCGATCGTGCACCCGAGGATCGGCAGGCGCACCGCGCGGCTGCTGGCCGACGCGGCGCCCGACGCGATCGTGGTGCACGACGTGCCGCTGCTGGTGGAGAACGGGCTGGCGCCGGTGTACCAGTTGGTCATCGTCGTGGACACGCCCGTTGCGGAACGGGTGCGCCGGCTGGTGGGGTCGCGCGGCATGACCGAGGACGACGTGCGGGCCAGGATCGCCACCCAGGCGACCGACGGGGCGAGGCGGGCCGCCGCCGACGTGTGGCTGGACAACTCCGGCCCCCGCGAGCAGGTGCTGGCGGCCGTGGACGAACTGTGGCGGGACCGGTTGGTGCCGTTCGAGGAGAACGTCCGGCTGAACCGCCGTCCGCCGCGCGGCAGCCCGCGCCTGGTGCCGTACGACCCGAC
>DASZXM010000364.1:0-1804 GCA_035546415.1 Pseudonocardiaceae bacterium | reverse complement strand
TTCACTCCACGACGTGGACGACGCCGGTACCACCAGCGAAGGTCCACTCGGGACCGAACCGAGGGGCGTCCTGGTGTACACGAGTACCGGTCTGGTGTCCGTGCACATGATGAGCACGCGCGGCGAACCGCGCTACATGGGCTACGCGGGTACGTGGCGGCTGACGGACGGCCGGGCCGTGCACACCATCGCCGTGACCCCGAGACCCGACTGGGTCGACACCGAGCAACCCCGGGACGTGGCCCTGGACGGCGACCGGCTGGTCCTGCACGGCACCACGCTGGTCGCGGGGCGCCCGCAGCGCCGCGAACTCGTCTGGCAGCGGGCGACTCGGCCGACGCGAGAGGAAGTGACCACCCGATGACCGCACTCCCACCGGCCGGACCGGACCGGTTCGGCGTGTTCCTCGCACCATTCCACCGCACCGGACGCAACCCCACAGCGGCGCTCCAGGACGACCTGGATCTGATGGTGCAACTGGACCGGCTCGGGTTCGACGAGGCGTGGATCGGTGAACACCATTCCGGCGGATGGGAAATCGTCGGCTCACCCGAGGTGTTCATCGCGACCGCGGCCGAGCGCACCCGGCACCTGCGGTTCGGCACCGGCGTCTCGTCGCTGCCCTACCACCAGCCGCTGATGCTCGCCGACCGCATGGTGCTGCTGGACCACATCACGCGCGGCCGCACGATGCTCGGCGTCGGGCCGGGTGCGCTGCCGTCGGACGCCTACATGATGGGCGTCGACGTGGCACGGCAGCGGGACATGATGGAGGAGGCGCTGGAGGCCATCCTCGCGCTGCTGCGCGGCGACGAGCCGGTGACCATGAAGTCGGACTGGTTCCAACTGCGCGACGCACGGCTCCAACTGCGGCCGTACAGCAAGCCGTGCTTCGACGTCGCCGTGTCGTCCGCCGTGTCACCGTCCGGGCCGCGGCTGGCCGGCCGGTTCGGCTGCGGGCTGTTGTCGTTCGGCGCGACGCAGAAGGCCGGGTTCAACGCACTGGCCGGCAACTGGGACATCATGGAACAGCGCGCGGAGCAGTTCGGCACCACCGTGGACCGCCGGTCGTGGCGCGTGGTCGGCCCGATGCACCTGGCCGAGACGCGCGAGCAGGCGATCGAAGACGTACGGTTCGGCCTGGCCGACTGGGTCTCCTACTTCGCCAAGGTCGCCGCCCTCCCGCTGGCGCCCGCCGGGGACGGTTTCACCGACCTGGTCGACGCCGCGATCGATTCGGGGTTCGCCGTGATCGGCACGCCGGACGACGCCGAGGCGCAGATCCGGCGGCTCGCCGAGCAGACCGGTGGCTTCGGTACGTACATGCTGATGGCCCACGACTGGGCCGACGCGGAGGCGACCCGGAAGTCGTACGACCTGTTCGGCCGCGCTGTGCTGCCGAGGTTCGGAGGCACGATCGACGCGCTGCGGGACAGTCAGGCGTGGGTCGCGGACAACCGCGCCGAGTTCATGGGTGCGGCCGAGGCGGCCACGCAGTCGTCGTTCCGCAGGCACGAGACGGAAAGCGCGGCACGATGACCCGAGCTCCGACGACGGTGGTGACCGGCGCCGGCCGGGGCATCGGCAGGGCGATCGCGCTGCGGCTGGCCGCCGACGGCAGGCCGTTGGGCCTGATCGACATCGAGACCGACGACCTGGTGCGTACGGCGGACCTGGTGCGCGCCAATGGAAGCGACGCCGCGACCGTGGCCGGGGACGTGACGCGCGGTGGCGACGTGGACCGGCTGTGCACGGAGGTGGAGAGCCGGTTCGGCCCGGTTGAGGACCTGGTGAACAACGCAGG
>DASZXM010000363.1:0-7001 GCA_035546415.1 Pseudonocardiaceae bacterium | reverse complement strand
GGTGGCGGCACCGGTTCGGTGAGCGTCGCCAACCCGGGCAGCCAGACCGGCACCGTGGGCACGGCGGCCAGCCTGCAACTGTCCGCGTCCGGTGGCACCGCGCCCTACACGTGGACCGCGTCCGGCCTGCCCACCGGCCTGTCGATCAGCAGCTCCGGCCTGATCTCCGGCACGCCCAGCACGGCGGGCACCTACTCGGTGACCGCGACCGCGACCGACAGCACCGGGGCGAGCGGCAGCGCGTCGTTCAGCTGGACGATCTCCACCAGCGGTGGTGGTGGGTGCAGCGGCCAGAAGCTGGGCAACCCGGGCTTCGAGTCGGGCAACACCGTGTGGTCCTCGACGTCCGGGGTGATCGGGCAGTACGGGTCGCAGGGTGAGCCCACGCACTCCGGTTCGTGGGACGCGTGGCTGGACGGCTACGGCACCACGCACACCGACACGCTGTCCCAGTCGGTGACCATCCCCAGCGGCTGCAACGCGACGCTGTCGTTCTACCTGCACATCGACACGTCGGAGACGACGTCGTCCACGCAGTACGACAAGCTGAGTGTGAAGGTCGGTTCCACGACGCTGGCGACGTTCTCCAACCTGAACAAGGCCAGCGGTTACACGCAGCACAGCTACAACGTGTCCAGCTTCGCCGGTCAGACGGTGACGCTCACCTTCACCGGCACGGAGGACTCGTCGCTGCAGACCTCGTTCGTGATCGACGACACCGCGGTCACGACGAGCTGACCGGGAGCACACTCCCGTCGAGGGTGGTAGGGGTGGGTGGTCCAACAGGGCCGCCCACCCCTACTCTGCGCTTCACCACACTTCTCTACTGGCGGGGGCCACGCACGTGAACAGGGCCGGCTCATGACTCCGGGCGGCGCCGGGCCGCCCGAGATCACCGACGACATGCGGGCCAGTGCGCGGACGAACCCGAACTCCTGGCTCTACGTGATCGACCCGGCGTTCGCCGGGGAGGCCGACGTGCCGCAATGGGCCATCGTCGGGGCGTATCCGGTGAACGCATTCGGCGAGATCGAGGACCGCTTCGCGCCCAACGACACGTACCGCCCGTCGCCGACGGCGCTGGGCTGGCCCGAGCCGCTCACCCCGCTGGAACGCATCATCCAGCTCGCCAAGGCCGGGCACCGGCCGGTCGCCGACCTGCCCGCGGCGGTGCTGGACGCGACGATGCTGGTGTACGACCCGGGTGACGGCACGTGGGACGGCACGCAGCTGATCGTCCTGCCGGACGGCCAGACCGGGCGGCTCACCGTGCCGGCGTGCACGGCCGTGGAGCACGTGCCCTCGGACTGGCCGGCGTGGCGGGCGATGCGCGGCACCGACATCGTGCCCCTGCTGCGCGGCTACCCGCTGGCGGTCAACCCGGACGGCCCGGTCAGCGCCATTCTGCCCGCGGAACTCCTTGTCGACGCGGCGAAATCGCAGGCGGTGGGCTGGACGGCGCCGGACGACGACGTTCACCGGACCGATGGCGACGATGTCATGCGGGGCCGACATCACGCGGGCTAGCCTCGGCCCGTGACCTACCCGGCAGCGAACGGCCGGCCCACCGGGCCCGGCCTGATCGAGGACTACGCCCTGCTCTCGGACCTGCGCACGGCCGCCCTGGTCGGCATCGACGGGTCGATCGACTGGCTGTGCCTACCCCGGTTCGACGCGTCGTCGTGCTTCAGCAGGCTGCTCGGCACCGAGGAGGACGGCCACTGGCGCATCGCGCCGACGATGCCGCCGACGGAGACGAAGCGGGCCTACCGCCCGAACTCGATGATCCTGATGACCGAGTTCACCACGCCCGACGGCGTGGTGCGGCTGACCGACTTCCTGCCGCCGGAGGCACACAACCACGGCGTGCGCGACCAGCCGCGTGTGGTGCGCATCGTGGAGGGCGTCAGCGGGAACGTCGAGATGACGCTGCGCTGGGTGGTCCGGTTCGCATACGCCGACTCGGTGCCGTGGGTGCGGCGGATGCGCAAGCACGGCACCGAGTACCTGCTCGCGCTGGCCGGTCCGCGCGCGGTGACGCTGCGCGGCGACCTGCTGCCGCTGCGGGTGCCGCACCAGCGGGCGCACGAGGCGCGGTTCACGGTCGGCGCCGGCCAGCGGATGGCGTGGGTGATGGAGTTCCTGCCCGACGTCGACGAGCAGCCGCTGCCCGTGCACACCGACGTCGACCTGAAGTACACCGAGCAGTTCTGGGACACCTGGTCGGCGCAGATCTGCTACGACGGCCCGCGGGCGGAGGCCCTGTACCGGTCCATGGTGACCCTGAAGGCGCTGACGTACGCACCCACCGGCGGCATCGTCGCGGCGCCCACGACGTCGCTGCCGGAGAGCCCGGGCGGCTCCCGCAACTGGGACTACCGCTACTGCTGGCTGCGTGACGCGACGCTGACCCTGCTGGCGTTCGAGAACTTCGGCTGCTCCGCGGAGGCCGAGGCGTGGCGGACGTGGCTGGTCCGCGCGGTCGCCGGCGACCCGGCCGACGTGCAGATCATGTACGGCATCGACGGTGAACGCCACCTGGTGGAGTGGGAGGCCGACTGGCTGGCCGGCTACCAGGGTGCGAAACCGGTCCGGGTCGGCAATGCCGCGTACCGGCAGCTGCAACTGGACGTGTACGGCGAGGTGATGGACGCCCTGCACCTGGCCAGGGAGCGCGGCATCCCGGAGACGCCCGACTCGTGGGCGATGCAGCGCGGTCTCATGACCCACCTGGAGAAGATCTGGCACGAGCCGGACAACGGCCTGTGGGAGGTGCGTGGCGAGGGCCGGCACTTCACGCACAGCAGGGTGATGCTGTGGGTCGCGTTCGACCGGGCGGTGCGCGCGGTCGAGGAGGACGGCATGCCCGGCCCGGTCGAGCGGTGGAAGGACCTGCGCGCGCAGATCCACGCGGAGGTGCTCGAACACGGGTACAACGCGGAGCGCGGCGCGTTCACGCAGTACTACGGCGGCACCGAACTCGACGCGGCCACGCTGCTCATCCCGGCGGTCGGCTTCCTGCCCGGCACGGACGAACGCGTGGTCAGCACGGTCGAGGCGATCGGCAAGGAGCTGAAGCACGGTGACCTCGTCGACCGGTACTCCACCGGCCCCGGCGAGTCCGACGTGGACGGACTGAGCGGCCGTGAGGGCTCGTTCCTGGTGTGCTCCTTCTGGTACGTGGACGCCCTGGCCCTGGCCGACCGGCGGGACGAGGCGGAGGCGATGTTCGGCCGCCTCGTCGACCTGTGCAACGACGTCGGCCTGCTCGCCGAGGAGTACGACCCGGCGTCCCGGCGGTTCCTGGGCAACTTCCCGCAGGCGTTCTCGCACCTGGGCCTGGTCAACAGCGCCGCGGTGCTCTACGGCGCGCAACACCACCGGCACCACCGCAGCAGGCGCAACGGCGCCCGGAAGAACGCCCGGAAGGCGGTGACCGCATGAGGGCCGCGACGGTGGTGCCCGGCGACCGGTCCAGCGCCGCGGTGTCCACGCGGCCCGACCCCGTCGCGGCGGCCGGTGAACTGCTGGTCGACGGGCTGCTCGCCGGTATCTGCGGGACGGACGTGGAGATCGCCGTGCAGGGCTACGGCTGGGTGCCGCCCGGCGCGCCGAACCTGGTGCTGTTCCACGAGTCCCTGGGCCGGGTGCGCACGGCGCCCGACGGTTCCGGTTTCGCCGTTGGCGACCTGGTGGTCGGCGTGGTGCGGCGGCCCGACCCGGAGCCGTGCGGTGCGTGCGCCGCCGGGCACTGGGACTTCTGCCTGAACGGCCAATACACCGAACGCGGCATCAAGGAGCGGGACGGCTACGGGTCGACGGCGTGGACCGTGGAACCGTCGTTCGCGATCCGGCTCGACCCGCGACTGGCGGACGTCGGCGTGCTCACCGAGCCGACGTCGGTCGTGGCGAAGGCGTGGGAACAGGCGGAGAAGGTCGGCAGCCGCGCGTACTTCGCGCCACGGACGGCCCTGGTCACCGGTGCCGGGCCGATCGGCCTGCTCGCGGCGCTGCTGGGCGTGCAGCGCGGACTGGACGTGCACGTCCTGGACCGGATGACCGACGGCCGCAAGCCGG
This sequence comes from Pseudonocardiaceae bacterium, assembly GCA_035546415.1. Taxonomy (GTDB): domain Bacteria; phylum Actinomycetota; class Actinomycetes; order Mycobacteriales; family Pseudonocardiaceae; genus DATEPR01. The sequence continues at coordinate 2,924 of DASZXM010000363.1, read as the reverse complement.
ACCTGGTCCGGCAGGTCGGCGCCACCTACCACCACGACCTGGACGACGTGCCGGTGAAACCGGACGTGGTGATCGAGTGCACCGGTGTCGGCGAACTGGTGTTCGACGTGCTGCGGCGGACCGGGCGCAACGCGGTGACGGTGCTGACCGGCCTGTCCGGCACCCAGGTGACGGTGCCGATCCCGGCGTCGGCGATCAACGACAGCCTGGTGCTGGAGAACGACGCCCTGGTCGGCTCGGTGAACGCCGGCCTGCGCAACTACGAACAGGCGGCAACGGCACTGGCGGCGGCCGACCCGGAGTGGCTGCGGCAGCTGGTCACCCGAACGGTGCCGCTGGACCGGTGGCCGGAGGCGCTGGACCGCAAGCCGGACGACGTGAAGGTGGTCGTCGACCTCCAGTCGTGACGCGTGCGGTCGTGCCGTTGTGACGCGTGCGGTCGTGGCCGGGTTCGGGGCGTCGCGTTACGGGTGGTCCGGGTGGTCCGCGGAGGCGGGGTGGACGTCGGCGGGGTCGGCGTAGGCCAGGCCACCCGGCCCGGCCGGGTCCTCCCGGACGGCGACGCCCTCGTCCGGGATGAGGAACGGCACCTTCGCGATCGTGCGGGCGCTGGTGGCCAGATTCGTCACCCATCGGAGTTCGTTGCGCAGCACACCGGTCGGCTCGCCCGCGGCCTCGGCGGCGGCGACCCGAACCCGTAACGCGGCGGCGCGTTCGTCCAGATCCGCTGCCGCGTCAAGGAAACCGAGCTGCTGGTCGCGTACCTGCTCGGCCCAGTCGTCCATCTGATGGCGCAGCCCGGGCGGCAGTTCCCCTGTCTGTTCACCCACATCGGCCAGCGTGCCAGAGCGATCGGGTGTCGGGTACGTTTTGGGCTCGGACCGCGTTGTTGGGTAGATCGCGGATCGAGCCGTCGTGGGGGTTTGCCGGATGCCGTCGGATTTCTCGTTCTCGCTGTCCCTGGCAGCGGTCGACCTGCTGTGGGAACAGCTGCGGCTCGGCTCGCCGGTGCGGATCTTCGAGATCCCCAGCGTCGGCGCGACGGCCGAGGACCGCGACCGCCTCCGTCAGATCGTCCTGGACGACCTGACGTCCCGGAAGCTGGCGTACCGCGGACGCCTGGAACCGGAGGTCGAGGAGGCACTCATCACGGTCGCCAGGTTCCAGGTGGCCATCGAGGTCGTCGCGATGCTGGACAAGAAGAGCCGCCTCCTGGCCAGGATCGCCAGCAACGGCCGCATCGCGGTACTGGCCCAACTGCGCGACCAGACGGTCACCTTCGACACGTACCGCGCCGAGGCCCTCGTCCCGGAGGCGGTCCGCCTCATCGGCGAGGAGAAGCCCGGCCCCGGCCGCTCGGTGACGTTCCCCGAAGCCGACCCGGAAGCGGAACGCCGCGCGGCACTGCAGCGCAGGCGCCACGAGGACGAGGAGTACGGCGGCGGCGTGTTCGCGCCGTCCCGCCCCCAACAGGGCGGGTACGAACTGGAGAAGCGCGCCGCCCAGACGATGTGGGACAGACCACGCAAACGTATCGGAATGTTCACCGTGTACGGCCGCGACCGCAACGGCCGCGAGGTCATGACACCCGTCCTGAGCTGGTTCGACACGGACGAGGGCCGGTACTTCGGACACAGCCGCCCTGGTCCGGACGGTAAACAGTGGACGACCTACTCGCCCGCGGACACCTCCAGGATCACCCAACAGCTCATCGGCATGTTGGGCTCGGTCAACCAGCAGTAGGTGACGAGTACCGAGCGTCATCCGATCCCAGGACCGCGCACGGTGACGTGCGGTACCGTTTGGGTGGCAACGTGGGGTTCAGTTGTGCCTCGGGGAGAAGATCACAATGGTTCTCGAAAGCCCAGACGGCGGCGCAGTGCCCATGACGGCGGAAACACTGGTCGCCAACCGCATGGAACTGGTGCGCAAGGAAGCCGTCCAGATCCAGAGCAGCGCGAAGGCCTTCGCCGGCGCCGCCGGCCAGGGCTTCCACATCGACCCCCAGGCGGCGGCCACCCTGATCAACGCCTGCCGGGACGCACTCGACCAACTGCTGGAGACCCGGTTCGAGATCACCACCGTGAGCCAGGTTCCCAAGCTCGGTCAGACCCCGGGTGCCAACGTCGTGGGACCGTTCACTCAGAACGCCGCGACCGACAACGACGGCATTCGGTCGGCCATCACCAACCTGGAGAACACCTTGCGGGACATGATCCAGGCGTACCAGAAGGCCAGCACGAACTACGCCCAGACCGAGGAACTCGTCCAGCAGGCCATGCGGTCGGAGCAGGCCAAGCTTCCGAGCGCAGTGCACGCCCCGGTCCTGGAAACCTGACCTGGCCTGGTGGTGAACGTCGTGCCGCCGCGGCACGTGTGGTAGAGGAACCGCGTCGCCGAAACGTGCGTCGGATACTCGTGATGAGGAGCGTTGTGAACCGTCGACTCGTGGTCCCGGTGCTCGCCGCGGCCCTGTTCGGGCTGGTCGCGTGCAGCAACAGCACGCCTGGGACGGCCACCACAACGGGCGGTGATCAGACCACGACCGCCGGTGCCGGCGACACCACCAGCTCCTCCTCGAGCGGCTCCGATGGGTCGCCGCTTGCGTCGGTCCAACCATGCGATCTGGTGACCTCGAGTGCACTCTCCCAGCTCGGCTTGAGCGGTGGCCAGACGAGCACGCAGGCCGGTGCCCGGATCTGCCAGTGGCAAACGCCCGTCGACCAGAACGGCAACAACGGCGCGGTGGCCGGTGTCGAGATCAGGGACCACCAGGGGCTCAGCGACGTCGTCCCGAACGGCTACACGACGACCACCAAGACGCTCGGGAGCCATCAGGCGGAGCAGCTGCGGTCGAAATCCTCGGGTGACTGCATCGATGCCATCGGAGTGAGTGACCATTCGCGCGTGGACGTGACGGTGTC
>DASZXM010000362.1:0-7761 GCA_035546415.1 Pseudonocardiaceae bacterium | reverse complement strand
ATGAGAGACGTACTGTACTTGGACCGGATCGAGCAGGCGGAGACGCTGCTCAAGCCGCAGCGCATCGAGGTGTTGCGGCAGTTGGCCGAGCCGGGGTCGTGCACGGAGGTCGCGAGCCGGCTGGACCAGACGCCCCAGCGCGTCTACTACCACGTCAAACGCCTGGTGGGCGCCGGCCTGGTGGTGCAGGTGGACGAACGGAAGGTCCGCGGCATCCACGAAGGCGTCTACCAGGCCACCGCCCGCTCGTACTGGCTGTCACCGCGCCTGGTCGGCCGCCTGGGCACCCGGGCACACCGGGACCAGCTCAGCCTCGGGCACCTGCTGGACCTGATGGAGGACGTGCAGGCCGACGTGGCCGCGCTGGACCCGACAGCGTCTGACCTGCCGTCGATCGGTGTCTCCGGCGAGATCCGGGTGCCGCCCGCCCGGCGTCAGGAGTTCCTCGACGACTTGAAGTCCACGCTGCAGGACCTGTTCACCCGCTACGGCGGGGCCGAGGGTGACGCGTTCAAGCTCGCGGTCGCCTGCTACCCGAAGGGAGATCCGTCATGACCGAGCCCACGAAGCTGAAGCTGCGCATCGACGCACCCGTCGACGACGTCTGGCACGCCCTGACCGACGCGGACGCGCTGCGCGCCTGGTTCGCCGAGGACGTCCGCGTGCAACTGCCGGACACCTACGAGTTCTGGGGCCGCTACACGCCCGACGGAGCCGAGCCACGGCAACGGCTGCTGCACGCGGCGGACGGCACGCTGCGGTACGCCTGGCGCATCGACGGCACGGACACCACGGTCGAGATCCGCCTGGCACCGGAGACCGACAAGTCGACCGTCCTCACACTCACCCAGACCAATCTGCCCGGCTTCGCCGAAATGGTCTACGGCGACTCCGTCCTCGGCGAGATCCACACGTTCTGGACGCTGGCCCTGGTCAACCTGGCCGACCACGTCACCGGCCGCGCCCTCACCGGCCGCTGCGACTACACGGCCACCGACCTGCGCGCCGAGGTCACGATCGACGCGGATCGGCACGCGGTGTACCAGTCGCTCACCGATCCGGCCGTGTTCGGCAAGTGGTTCGGCGCCAACGTGTCGGCCGAGCCCGAGGTCGGCGGCCGGTTCGCCATGGGCCCACTGGACAGCGACGCGCCCACCGCGCACTACGTCCGGCTGGACGCCGACGCGGCGGCGGCCCTGGAATGGCCGGACGGCATGGTCGAGACGTGGGAACTGGCCGATTCGGACGGTGCGACGCGGTTGACGTACGTGCAGAGCGGTTTCGACGACGCCCACCGCGGCTATGCCGGTTGGGCCGGCGCCCTGGCCGGCCTGTCGGAACTGCGCCGCTTCCACGAGATCCCGGACTGGCGTCGGATGTGGCTGGCGGTGTACGTGCCAGGCATGCCGGAAGGCATCCTCGCCGTCTAGCAATTGCCTGTGGGGCAAGAAGTGTGAGCGACGTGCTGATTGTCGGCACGCCGTTCACACGCACGACTGGCCTGTTCTACGACCCGGACGGTCACGAGATCCGGTTCACCAGTGGTGAAGACGGCGACGCTGATCGGGTGAACGAAATTCTGCGACAGGTGGGAGCCGCCTTTCCCGGACATGGCGCCCCGCATCCGGCAAGTTCGCATGTGGAGACGAAGGTCGCCAGCCGGATGCGCGACTGGGGTGTCTCCTACGGCGTGCTGGTGATCAACAATCCGGGTGGTGTCTGTGCCGGTATTTTCGGATGCGAACAGGTTCTGGATGCCATACTGCCGCCTGGGGCTACGATCGTCGTGTGGTCGCCACCGGCGATCCAAGACGAAGAACCTGATCAGTTCACCGGGAGGTCTGGGTCATGACGGATCGAATCGTCACGGGCCACCGTAACGGCAGCACGTTCCCGTACATTGTCGCAACCCATCCCCGCCAGTACAGGACTCTCGTGCGTGAGCTGTTGCAGGACCCGTTCCCGGACTACCCGCAGGTCCACGCCAGCTCGTTCTTCTACGTCACCGACGAGCCGATACGGCGTGGTCAGTGGCCGCGCCGGTGGATGCGGGTCGGGTTCCATGACGGGTTCGGCGGTGCGCTGTTCGTCGACCAGACCGTGCCGGACCGTGGTGACTGGAGTTGGGCGGCGCTGGCCGCTGAGCCCATGGCCGACGCGCCTACCGTGTATTTCGACCAGGACGGTGACGTCGCCTTCCCGCCGGGCGCGGTGATGCCGGTGGATCAGTTGCGAGCGGTCGTGTTGGAGTGGGTCGAGACGGGGGAGCGGCCCCGGTCGGTCGAGTGGACGCCGATCAACGCACTGGTGTGGCGGTTGGACGAGAGCGGTCGCGTCGTCGTGCGTTCGGCCGCGTGACGCCGATAAATTGCTTGTCGCGCAAGTGATCGGCGTTGCTCATCCGATGTGGTGAGGTGGCGGCGGATGTGTTCGTCAACGTTGTCCGGCCAGCATACCTTTTATCGCATGACGGATCTGATCTCCACCGGGCGACGACGCGAACTGGGGGCCGAGCTGCGTCGGCTCCGCGAACGAATGGGCATCAACGGCCAGGAAATGGCGGCCCGTCTGGAATGGACGACCACGAGCATTTCCCGAGCGGAGACCGGCAAACGCGCGGTGTCCCAGTTCGAGGTGCTCAAGTACACGACCGTGTGCGGCGCGGACGCCATGACCCAGGCGGCCCTCATGGACCTGGCCGTCGAGCCCGACGACTACCGCATCATGCGGCATGACGGCTGGCTGCCCGATGCGCTGAAGGCGCTGATGTTCCACGAGTCAACAGCCATCGCGATCGACACATACGAGCCGATCTACATTCCCGGCACCATGCAGACAGAGGACTACATCCGCGCGTTGTTCATGGCGGGCGGCAAGGTCGATCCGGCGGACATGGACGAACGCGTCGAGGTCCGGCTGAGCCGGCGCAAGGTGCTCACCAGGGTGAGTCCGGCGCAGTGCGCGTTTTACGTGCACGAGAACGCACTGCGTATGCCGGTGGGCGGTCCACGCGTGATGCATGAACAGATGCTGCACATGCTGTTCGCGACCAGTCGCCCACAATGCTCCATCCGAGTGGTGCCGACGTCGGCCGGCCCGCAAGGGATGGTGGCTGGCTCGTTCCACATCTTCCGCTATTCGGAAGGCGCTCCGCTCGTCTACCTCCAGCACCAGACTACGAGCGAGTTCTTGGAGAGCATGAAGGAGCTGCGCACCTACCAGGGGATCCTGAATCGGATTGCTAGTGTTGCTCTGACCGACGCACAATCCAGGGAGTTCATTGCCTGGATGGCATCCGAGTACGAGCAACAGGGAGCGGCCCGACATGGCAGCGGCCCCGGAGTGGCGCAAGAGTAGCTATAGCGGTGACAGCGGCACGGACAGCTGCGTCGAGGTGAGCTGGCGCAAGAGTAGCTATAGCGGAGCTAGCGGCAACAACGCGTGCGTCGAGGTTGCCATCGGAGCCGACGTGGTCGGCGTTCGGGACTCCAAGAACGCCGACGGGCCTCGGCTGGCGTTCGCGGCCGCCCGGTGGCGGGCGTTCGTGGGCGGCGCGCCGGTCACCGGTAGGGGCTGACCACCAAACGCCGCTGCGACCTGGGGCAGCACGGTCGGCAGGACGGCGCGCTGGTGTGAATTCCGGGTCACCACGGTTCGGCGACGCGAGCGTCGCGGAGCCGCGGGGTAGCATCCCCGCGATGAGTGCCCCAGGTCGTTCCGCAGGTCAGCGGGAACTCGCGCCCGATCAACGCCCGGTCGGGCTCGTCGCGGGCACCGTGGCCGCGAGTCCGCTGACGTTCTCCGTCACCGTCGCGCCCGACCAGTACCTCCAGCTCGACGACGTCGTCGTGACCCGGCGGCCGCTGCCGGACGGCCGGACCGTGGCGATCGCCGGGGTGGTCACCGAGGTCGAGGCCGCGCACGAGGGTGCCCGGTTCGCGTCCGACGTGTTCCTGATCGACCAGGGCGCGCTGCCGGCCGAGGTGAGCGAGGTGGCCGAAGTCACCGTGACCCGCGTCGAACCCGAGGTCTACGTGCCGCCGCGCCCGGGGACCCAGGTGACCCGGGCCACCGGCGACGACCGCGACGCCGCGCTCTACTTCGACACGATGTCCTCCGCCGTGCCGGTCGGGCTGGGCCGGGACGGTCAGCCGGTGAAGCTGAACTTCGAGTTCGTCGACGGCACCCGTGGCGGTCACGTGTCGATCTCCGGCGTGTCCGGTATCGCGACGAAGACGTCGTTCGCCACATTTTTGCTGCACTCCTTCTTCCACAGCGGTGTGCTCAAGGGCGAGACGCACAACACGAAGGCGCTGATCTTCAGCGTCAAGGGCGAGGACCTGCTGTTCCTCGACTACGCCAACGGCCGCCTGACCGACGAGCAGCGCGCCAAGTACGCGCAGCTCGGGCTGCCGGCCACGTCGTTCGGCAACGTGCAGGTGTTCGCGCCGCCGCGCCCTGGCGACCCGAGCGGCACGCCCGACGTGCAGGCCCGCGACAAGGCGGTCAGCCCGTTCTACTGGACGCTGGTCGAGTTCTGCGAGCAGGAGCTGATGACGTTCGTGTTCGCCGACGGCGAGGACGAACGCAGCCAGTACACGATGCTGATCGGCCAGGTCGCCGCCCGGCTGAAGCGGGACTTCGTCAAGGTCGGCGACGACGGCGCCATCTCGGTCAACGGCGTGGACGCCCGCAACGGCGGACCGCTGCGGACGTTCGAGCAGCTCGTCGGGCTGATCGAGGACGAGTTGACCGACGAGGAAACACGGCGCGACTGGGTGGCCGGGTCCACGTCGCTGGGCAGCGTGAACGCGTTCCTGCGCCGGCTGCGCTCGGCCGTGCGGCCGCTGTCCCCGCTGGTGCGGGGCGACCTGCGGCACCGCAAGGACCACTCGCTGACCACGTCCAAGGCGCAGGTCACCGTCATCGACCTGCACAACCTGCCCGACCGCGCGCAGCGGTTCGTGGTCGGCGTGTCGCTGCGGCAGGAGTTCCGCCGCAAGGAGCAGCAGGGCACGGCACGGCCGTTGATGTTCGTCGTGCTGGACGAGCTGAACAAGTACGCGCCGCGGGACGGCGACAGCCCGATCAAGCAGATCCTGCTCGACGTCGCCGAACGCGGCCGGTCGCTGGGCGTGATCCTGATCGGCGCGCAGCAGACCGCCAGCGAGGTGGAACGCCGGATCGTGGCGAACTGCTCGATCCGGGTGGTCGGCAGGCTCGACTCGGCCGAGGCGTCCCGGCCAGAGTACGGCTACCTGCCACCGGCGCAGCGGCAGCGCGCGATCCTGGCCAAGCCGGGCACCATGTTCGTCGCCCAACCGGACATCCCGGTGCCGCTGGCCATCGAGTTCCCGTTCCCGGCGTGGGCCACCCGGCCGGCCGAGAAGGGCGCGTGGAGCGGTGTGGACACCGGTCCCGCCATGCCGGACGACCCGTTCGCCACCATCCCCGACGACGACCCGCCCCCGTTCTGAGGTCAGCATGAAGATCCTGCACACGGCCGACTGGCACGTCGGCAAGGTGCTCAAGAACCAGCCCCGGTACGACGAGCACAACGCGGCGCTGCGGGACATCGTGCGCATCAGCCGGGACGAGGACGTCGACGTCGTCGTGGTCGCGGGCGACCTGTTCGAGACGGCGACGCCGAACCCGCAGGCGCAGGCCTTGGTCATGCAGACCCTGATCGCGCTCAACGCCGAGGGCCGGCACGTCGTCGTGCTGGCCGGCAACCACGACAACCAGGGCCTGATCGGCGAGGTCTACCGGCCGGTGCTCGGTGAGCTGGGCATCCACGTGGTGGGCCGGCCGCGACCGGCCCACTCCGGCGGTGCGCTCTCGCTGACCACGAAGTCCGGTGAGACCGCGAAGGTGGCCGTGCTGCCGTTCGTGTCGTACCGGTACGCGATCCGCGCGGCCGAGGTGATCCTGCACGAGTCGGCCGACCAGGCGATGGACTACGCGCGCAAGGTCGGCCAGTTCATCACCGCGCTGAGCGGCGGATTCGACGACCAGTCGGTCAACGTCGTCACCACGCACGGCACAGTGCTGGGCGGTCGGCGCGGCGGTGGTGAACGCGAAGGCCAGACGCTGCTGGGCTACGAGCTGCCGGTGACGTTGTTCCCGTCGACCGCGCACTACGCGGCGCTCGGCCATCTGCACCGCTACCAGGAGATCGACGGGCCGTGCCCGATCGCCTACTCGGGTTCGCCGATCGCGCTGGACTTCGGCGAGGAGGCGAACGAGTCGATGGCACTGCTGGTCAGCGTGCAGCCGGACTCCCGCGCGCACGTCCGGCCGATCCCGGTGGCCGGCGGCCGACCGCTGCGGACGCTGCGCGGCACGCTGGACCAGGTCGTCGAACTCGGCCGGGAACACGAGGACGCGTTCTTCCGCGTCATCCTGGCCCAGAAGGCGGCCGCCGGCCTCGCCGACCGGGTCCGCGAGGCGCTGCCCAACGTGCTGGAAGTGCAGATCGACGAGGAGTTCCGGCCCAAGCCGACCGGCAACAGCCCGGAACGCAGCCGGCTGGGCCGCACGCCGACCGACCTGTTCGCCGACTTCCTGGCCGAGCAGAACGTGGAGGACAAGGACGTGGCCGGATTGTTCGCCGAACTGCTGGACGAGGTCACCGGAGGTCATGACTGATGCGCCCGCTGCGCCTGTTGATCGACGGTTTCGGCAGCTTCCGGGAGAACACCGAGATCGACTTGTCCGATGTGGACTTCTTCGTGCTGACCGGGCCGACCGGATCGGGCAAGAGCACGGTGATCGACGCGCTGTGCTTCGCGCTCTACGGCACGGTTCCGCGCTGGGGCAAGGGGAACGTGATCCGCAACGCGCTCGCGCCGTCCACGGCGGAGTGCCGGGTGTGCCTGGTGTTCGAGGCGATGGGCAAGCGGTACGCCGCCGCGCGGCAGCTGCGCCGGGACGCCCGTGGCCAGGTGCACACGAAGGAAGCACGCCTGGACCGCCTCGACCCGTCCGTCCCGCTGGACGCCGAGCTGACCAAGATCCTGGAGGCCAGCGTCGAGCAGGTCGCCGAGGGACCGGACAACGTCGCCGCCGGTGTCGCCGGCCTGCTGGGCATCAGCTACGAGCACTTCACCCAGTGCGTGCTGCTGCCGCAGGGCCGGTTCGCCGAATTCCTCCAGGCCAAACCGGCCGACCGGCAGGACCTGCTGATCAAGCTGCTCGCGTTCGGCGTGTACGAGCAGGTCGGGCAGCGTGCGCGGGAACGCGGCAAGGAAGCCGCCGGGAAGCTGCAACTGGCGCAGCGGCGGCTGGCCGACTTGGGCGAGGTGACCGACGAGCAGATCGCGGCCGCCGAACGGCGGGTCACCGACCTGGCCGGCCTCGTCGACACCGTCGACGCGGCCGTTGCCGACATGCGGGAGCTGCGGGACAAGTGGACCGACGCCAACGCGGCCGCGAAACAGGCCAGAGACCGGCTGTCCGACCTGGCCGAACTGCGCACTCCCGACGGCGTCACGGAACTGGCCGCCCGGCTGGCCGACGCGGACGCGCTGATCGCGGAACGCGACGAAGCCCGGAAGGCGGCCGAAACAGCCGAATCCGAGGCCGAACAGGCGCTGGACGGGCTCGCCGAACCAGCCGTCCTGCGCGGCTGGCGTGACGCCCACACCCGCGCCGAGGCCCTGCGTGCCGAACTGGACGGCCTGCGCCGGTCCGGTGACGCGGCGGCCACGGCCGAGCGGGCGGCGGCGGAATCCGTTGCCGCCGCGGAGCAGGCGGTCGCCG
>DASZXM010000361.1:0-1643 GCA_035546415.1 Pseudonocardiaceae bacterium | reverse complement strand
ATGTCGTTCACCGACTTCCGCGGCACCGACGTGCAGACGCCGACCGCGGTGGACTTCGTGGGGATCAAGCAGTACCTCAACCTGTTCGCCAACCCGGAGTTCCGGCACGCGTTCCTCAACACCGGCTACTTCGTGATCGTGGGCATGCCGCTGACCATGGAGGTGGCGCTGGCACTGGCCGTCGCCCTGAACAACGGGATCACCCGGTTCCGCTCCACATCGCCCGCGCGACAACGAAGTAGGAGGCACCATGTCCAACGCCGCGCCACGAGTCTTCCCGGAAGGGTTCCTGTGGGGAGCCGCGACGGCGGGACACCAGACCGAGGGCAACAACGTCAACAGCGACTACTGGCAACGTGAGTACGCCCCGGGCTCGACCGTCCCCGAGCCCAGCGGCGACGCGTGCGACAGCTACCACCGCTACCCGGAGGACATCGCGCTGCTGGCCGGCCTCGGCTTCAACACCTACCGGTTCAGCCTGGAGTGGAGCCGCATCGAGCCGGAGCGCGGGCACGTGTCGAAGGCGGAGATCGAACACTACCGCCGCATGGTCGGTGCCTGCCACGACGCCGGCCTCACGCCGATGGTGACGCTGAACCACTTCACCGTGCCGCGGTGGATGCGCGACGAGGGCTGGTGGCGCGAGCCGGCGGGGGCCGAGCGGTTCGCCCGGTTCACCGAGGCGGTGCTGCCGATCCTGCGGGACGGCGTGCCGTACGTGTGCACCATCAACGAGCCCAACATCATCGCGTGCGGAGCGGGTGCCGAGGAGGGTGGCGCGAACCTGGTCGCCTACGGGCTGGCCCGGCCCAGCCGGCAGGTGTCCGAGGAACTGGTGCGTGCCCACCGGATGTCCCGCGAGGTGCTGTCGGCGGAGTCGTCGATCGCGTCCGGCTGGACCGTGGCGACGCAGGCCATCCAGGCCGAGCCCGGGTACGAGAAGGCGGCCCGCGAGTACAGCTACCCGCTGGAGGAGTACTTCCTGGAGGCGAGCCGCGGTGACGACTTCGTCGGCGTGCAGGCCTACACCCGCACGTTCGTGGGCGCCGAGGGGGCGAAGCCACCGAAGGACGGCGTGGAGACCACGCTGACCGGCTGGGAGTACTTCCCGGCCGCACTGGGGATCGGCGTGCGCAACGCGTGGCAGGTGTCCGGGCACGTCCCGGTCGTCGTCACGGAGAACGGCATCGCGACCGCGGACGACAACCGGCGGATCGACTACACCACGGAGGCACTGGCCGGGCTGCACGACGCCATCACCGACGGCGTCGATGTGCGCGGCTATCTGTACTGGAGCGCCCTGGACAACTACGAATGGGGCCGTTACTCGCCGACGTTCGGCCTGATAGCGGTGGACCGGTCGACGTTCCGGCGGACCGTGAAGCCCAGCGCGCACTGGCTGGGCCGCGTCGCCCGGGAGAACGCCCTGGCCGAACCGGCCGTGGTGGGTGGCGCGTGACCCGCCGCCACGCACGGGAGGTTCGCGGTCGTGACGGTGCCGGTCACCGTTCCCTCGGGGGCGACCGTGATCGTGCAGCGCAACGCGGACAACAACGCGAACGGCCTGGACATCGACTGGATGCGGGTGTCGAGCTCCGCGGCCTGACCGACCGAGCGGCCTGACCGACCGAGCGGCCGGGCCG
>DASZXM010000360.1:0-9952 GCA_035546415.1 Pseudonocardiaceae bacterium | reverse complement strand
GTCAGCGTGGCCGTCGGCACGACGAGCAGCGCGCCCAGGTCGCGTGGTGCCTGTGGGCGCACCGCGACCAGGCCGTGCCGGACGTCGCCGACCCGCGTGTCCAACAGCACCCGACAGTCCCGCTCACCGGCGAGGTGGGCGGCACCCAGCAACGGCAGCGCGTCCGCCGCGCCCAACGCCATCACCGGCAGCGACCGCATCCGCGACTCGCTGGTCCACCCGCCGTCGCCGCGCGCCACGTGGAAGGGCGCACCGGACGCGGCACGCCGCACCGCGTGGGCGCAGCCGTCCAGGATGTCCTCGACGGCCGTGGACAGCGCCGCGTTCAACACCACCGTCGCCTCCCGCGCGACCAGTCCCTGCCCGCCGAACTCGTAGGCGACCGAGATCCGCGCGTCCGGCATGGCCGACTGCACCGCGTCGGCCACCTCCCGCTCGTGCCTCGGCTGCGCGGGCGAGCCGGCCGCCACGATCGCGATGCACCGCGCCGGATCGGTGGCGATCGCGTCGCACACCTGCCGGATCGCGGTCCGGTCGATCGGCCGCAGCTCGTGGCCGAACAGGTCGTGGCCACCGGGGATCGTGTAGCGGCGGGCGATGAGCCGCTCCACGACATCGGCAGGATGCCGGCCGAGGGCCGGATCGGACGCCGGGCGGGGCACGATCCGGATCATCGACACGCTGGACAGCTCGGACGGCCGCCGCAGAATCCGCTCCAGCAGCAGCCGGCTGATGTCGACCACCACGCCCGCCGGGACGTCGTCCACGGACCGGACCACCCGGCTCAGCGGTTCGGCCGGGTCCGGCCCGTCGGACGACACCGCGGCCAGCACTGTCCGTCCCCGCACGGCCACCGCGTGTGACACGTCGGGCCCGAGGCTGACGCCGACATGCACCGGCGAGTCGTCCATTGACGCACACTACCTCGCCCGTTTGCGCAGGTAGCGGTCCACGGCGACGGCCAGCAGGATGAGGCAGCCCTGGACCACCTGCTGGTAGGTGGTGTTCCAGCCGAGCAGGTTGAAGCCGTTGCCGATGAGGGTCAGCAGCAGCGCGCCGACCACCCCGCGCCAGATGGCGCCCTCGCCGCCCAGGATGCTGGTGCCGCCGATCACGGCCGCCGCGATCGCGGTCAGTTCCATCCCGGTCGCCATGCTGGAGTCGGCCGACCCAGCGCGTGAGGACAGGATGATCCCGGCCAGCGCCGAGCAGATGCCGCTCACGACGTACGCGGCGATGTGCACGCGGCCGACGCGGATGCCGGACAGCCGGGCCGCCTCGGCGTTGCCGCCGACGGCGTAGATCCGCCTGCCGAACGTGGTGGACGAGATGAGGACGCCGATCGCGGCGACCACCACGATGAACAGCACGGTCGCCGACGTCAGCGTGAACAGCGACGGCCACGTCATCATCCCGAAGTCCTCGGCGTCCTTGGTCAGCGGGTAGACGATCGACCCGGCGGTCGCGACGACGGCGACACCGCGGTAGATGATGCTGGTGGCCAGCGTCGCGATGAACGAGTTCACGCCGCTGCGCACCACGATCGTGCCGGTCAACAGGCCCAGCAGCGCGCCTGCGACGACGGCGGCGACGAACCCGGGGAACACGCCCAGCACGCGCCCGACCTGCACGCCGACGATGGCCGACACGGCCAGGCTGGCGCTCGCGGTCAGGTCGAAGACGCCGCTGATGATGCACGTCGTCGCACCGGCGGCCAGCAGGCCGACCACCGAACATTGGTCCAGCAGGTTGACCAGGTTGGAGGTGGACAGGAACGTGCTGGTGGACAGCGACAGGGCGAGCACGATCGCCAGCAGCGCGACGACGATGCCGTAGTCGCGCAACCGCACCCCGCGGCGCAGGCCGCGGACACCCTCGGACTCGGCGGTCGTGACGTCAGTCATGGTCGCCATCAACATCTCCCTCGTGTCCGAATGCCGCTCCCATGACCGACTCCCGGGGCGCCGACCGGGTGAATTCGCCGACGACGTGCCCGTGCCGCAGCACCATGACGCGGTGCGCGAGGCCCAGCAGTTCCTCGATCTCCGACGACACGACCACGACGGCCATGCCGTCCCTGGCCAGCTGGACGATCAGGTTGTGGATCTGCGTCTTCGCCGCCACGTCGACACCGCGGGTGGGCTCGTCGATCAGCAGCACCCTCGGCTTGCGCAACAGCCACTTCGCGAACAGCGCCTTCTGCTGGTTGCCGCCGGACAGCGTCTCCACGGGGGCGTCCAGCCGGGCCGCGCGGATGTCCACCGACTTCGCCACGTCGTCCGCGACAGCCCGCTCCGCGCCGGGCCGCACGAACGGCCCCCGGCGGCGGGCGCCCAGCGACGCGAGCGCCAGGTTCTCGCGCACCGAGCGCATCATCACCAGGCCCTGTTCCTTGCGGGACTCCGGCACCATGGCCACGCCGGCCGCCATCGCCTTGCGCGGCGTCAGCTTCGCCAGAGCCCGCCCGTCGACCTCCACGACACCCTCGGTGGCGCGGTCGGCGCCGAACAGCAGGCGCAGTGTCTCGCTGCGACCGCTGCCGACCAGGCCGGCGATGCCCAGGATCTCGCCGGCCCGCACCGACAGGTCCACTCCGGACACCATGCCCCGGCCGACGCCGCGTGCGGACAGCAGCACCGGAGCATCGGCCGGCACCGGGTCCGGCTCGGGGTGCAGCACGTCGATCTCCCGGCCCACCATGTGCCGGACCAGCGTGTTCGGCGTGTGCCGGGCGGCGTCCTCGGTGATCACCAGCCGGCCGTCGCGCAGCACGGTCACGCGTTCGGCGACGCTGAGCACCTCGTCCAGGAAGTGCGACACCAGGATCACCGTGGTGCCGTTGCCGGCCAGGGTGCGGATCAGGCCGAGCAGGTTCTCCTTCTCGTCCTCGGTCAGTACGGCCGTCGGCTCGTCCATGGCGAGCACCCGGGCACCCCTGGCCAGCGACCGCAGGATCTCCACCTGCTGCTGCACCCCGATCGGCAGCGAACCCACCCGGGCGGCCGGGTTGATGTCGAAGCCGGTCTGTTCGATCAGCTCGGCGAACCGCTTCCGGTCGGCGCGGCGGCGGGCGAAGCCGAACGAGTTGGCCCAGCGGGCCAGGAACACGTTCTCCAGCACGGTCATCGCCGGGACCAGGGCGCCCTCCTGGGAGATCAGGCTGACGCCGTGCCGGATCGCGTCCCTCGGGCTGTGCATCGCGACGTGCTCACCGTCGAAGCTGAGCGTGCCGTGGTCGGCCCGGATCGCGCCGCCGAGGATTTTGAGCAGCGTGCTCTTGCCGGCACCGTTCTCACCGACGAGGCAGTGCACCTCGCCCGGCGCGATGTCCAGGTCGACGTCCCGCAACACGGTCACACCGCTGTAGCTCTTGCCGACGCCGCGAACGGCTATGGCGGGAGCGGGCGTGCTCGACGGTCGCATGACACCTCCGTCGATCGGGGTGGTTGGCTGTCAGTCGGAGTAGTCCGCGGTCTGGCCTTTCAACGTCTCCGCGGTGCCCAGCGCGTGGTACGGGGTGAGCGTGCGGGCGTCGGTGGACACCGGCACGTTCTGGCCGCGGGCCTTGGACAGGCCCAGTTCGGCGGCCTTCTCCCCCTCGGTCTTCTCGGGGATGACGTACACGCCGTACCACTTGCCCGACGCCACACCGGCGAACGCCTGTGTGGAACCGCCGTTGCCGACGAACAGGATGTTCTTGCCCTTCGCCAGCGGCGCCGCGCCCTCGATGGCCTGCGAGGAGCCGATCACGACGTTGACGTCCGGGTGCGCCTGCAGCACGTTCTGGAACGCGGTTCGCCCGGTGTCGGCCGTGTAGCCGCCGACGACACTGGCCACGACGTCGGCGCCACCGGCCTTGAGGGCGTTGACGGTCGCGTTGGTCCGTGCGGTGTCCAGCGGGTAGTTCGCGAAGCCCTGCAGGTAGGCCACCTTGCACGGCGTGGCATTGAGCTTCTTGCACGCGCCCAGGCCCAGGGTGGCCAGGCCCTGGCCGTTGTAGGTGGGCGCGTCCACGATGCTGACCGTGCCCGGCACCTGCGGGTCCGTCGTGTCATAGCGACCGCCGACCGGCGTGAACTCGATGACGACGGTGATGCCGGCGGCCACCGCCTGCTTCACGGCCGGCACCATCGCGGTGCCGTCGTTGGCCTGCACGATGACCACGTTGTACCGCTTGGACGTCACGGCGTCCTGCAGTTGGTTGACCTGGGTGGGACCGTCGAAGTTGGAGTCCAGGAACGTGGCCGACGCGTTGTGCGCGTTGGCGTACTCCTGGATGCCGGCCCACGTGGCCTGGGCGAACGAGTTGGCCTTGGCGAAGCCGAAGAAGCCGATGGACAGCTTCTCGTTCGCCGACGCGGCCTTGGTGGTCGTGGTGGCCGACGTGCTGGGCTTGCTGCACGCGGTGAGGGTGAGGGCAGTCGCGGCAACGGCGATCGCCATCAGCTGGAGCGGGCGTTTCACGTGGGCTCCTCTGCGAATGCGACGGGCTCGTAGAGCCGGCCGGCTGCTGGGCCGGTTCCGGTGTCGAGGAGATCGGCCAGGGCGGCGCCGGTTTCGGCGCGCCACGGGTCGTCGACCCACCGCTGGTAGGCGGCCGGGTCGTCCCAGTCGGCGACGACGATGTGGGTGTCGGGACCACCGTCTGTGGACCGGAGCAGTGTCACGCCGTGACAGCCGGGGAAACGCAGCGCGCGCTCGATGATCCCGCGGTCGCGGTAGAAGTCCTCGACGGCCTGCGACATGCCGTTCTTGGCGCGTAGCGCCAGGACACTCCGGATCATCTCGTCTCCTCCACCGTCCGACGTGGTCGGGGTGGAGGAATGCTGACCGCACGCGACTTCACGACGATGTGCTGCCAGCACAGGGTTGGCCCGAGACCCTGTGCATCGTCATACAGCCGTGTCCTCATCGAAATCCGCATACTGCGTGTCCTCCAGCCGGGTCGGCGAGAAAGGCACGAGGCACATGGCGAGAACCAGCCGTCTTGCGATCGATGTCGGGGGGACGTTCACCGACGTCGTCGAGCTGCGGCCGGAAACCGGTGAGCTGCGGTTCGACAAGGTGCCCACGACGCCGGAGTCACCGACGACCGGCGTGCTGCGCGCGTTCGGTGCGGCGACCGTCGGCATCGGCGACATCGAGACGTTCACCCACGGCACCACGCTGGGGCTGAACGCGTTGCTCACCCGGACCGGTGCCCGCACGGCCGTCGTGGGCACGCGCGGGTTCCGCGACGTGTACCTGCTGGGCCGCACCGACCGGCGCACCAACTACGACATCACGTACCGCAAGCCCGCACCGCTGCTGGAGCGCTACGACACGTTCGAGGTGACCGAGCGCAGCCTGTTCGACGGCTCGGTGCACACCCCGCTGGACGTCGCGGACGCCCGCCGGGTGGCCCGGGTGATCGCCGAGCGCGGCTACCAGTCCGTCGCCGTGGCGTTCCTGCACTCCTACGCCAACCCGGAGCACGAACTGCGGATGCGCGACGTGCTGGCGGAGGTCGCGCCGGACGTCGCCGTGACACTGTCGCACGAACTGTCCCGCGAGTACCGGGAGTACGAGCGGACCAGCACGGCGGTGCTGGACGCGTACGTGAAGCCGATCGTGCGCCGCTACCTGCACGAACTGGAGGGCAGGCTGGCCGACGACGGGTTCGGCGGCCGGTTCCTGGTCACCCGGTCCGGGGGCGGCGCGATGACCGTCGGGTCGGCGCGCGAGCAGCCGGTGAGCCTGATCCTGTCCGGCCCGGCGGGCGGCGTGATCGGCGCCGCGGCGCTGGCCGAGCTGATCGGCGAGCCGAACCTGATCACGATCGACATGGGCGGCACCAGCCTGGACGCGTCGCTGGTCGTGGACGGCGAGCCAGTGCTCCACCAGGGCGCCGAGTTCGAGCAGTTGCCGATCAACACGCCGTCGCTGTACATCCACACGATCGGCGCGGGCGGCGGTTCCATCGCCCACCTGGACGAGGCCGGTGCGCTGCAGGTGGGGCCGCAGAGCGCGGGTGCCGTGCCGGGCCCGGCGTCGTACGGCACCGGTGGCACGGCACCGACGTTCACCGACGCCGCCCTGGCCATCGGCTACCTGGGCTCGGAGACACCGCTGGGCGGCCGGCTGGTCCTGAACCGGAACCTGGCCATCCAGGCCCTGGCACCGATCGCCGCGGAGCTGGGCATGACCGTGCCGGCGCTGGCGCACGGCATCGTGCGGATCTCCAGCACCAAGATCATGGGCGCGGTGCGCGCGATCACCGTCGAGGTCGGCCGCGACCCGAAGGACTTCGCGCTGCTGTCGTTCGGTGGTGGCGGCGGGCTGGTGGCCGTCGACGTGGCGGTGGAGCTGGGCATCCCGTCGGTGATCGTGCCGCCCGGTCAGGGTGCGTTCTCCGCGTTCGGGATGCTGATGGCCGACGTGCAGCACGACTTCGCGCGGACGCTGGTCGCGCCGCTGGCCGACCTGGATCCGGCCCGGGTCGACGCCGAGTACGCGGCGATGGCCGCCGAGGCCGACGCGCTGCTCACCGACGAGGGCTTCCCGGCGGGCGATCGCACCACCGTGCGCAGCCTGGACGTGCGGTACGCCGGTCAGGAGCACTCGGTGACCGTCGCGTTCCCCGAGCACGGTGACAACGCGGTCGCCGCCATCGAGGAGGCGTTCGCGCGGCTGCACGCACGCCAGTACGGGCACACGATGACCGACCCGGTCGAGGTCACGACACTGCGGCTGCGCGCGACCGGCTCGGTGGACAAGCCGAAACCCCCGGAGCTGGCACCGCGCACGTCCGGCGCGCCGGAACCGGACGGCACCCGGCCGGTGTATCGGTCCGACGAGCACCCGGCCGTGCCGTACGCGCTGTACACGAGGGAGGCGCTGCTGGCCGGCGACGAGATCGCCGGACCGGCCGTGATCGCCGAGCACACGGCCACCACCGTCATCCACACCGGCGACCACCTGCGGGTCGGTGCGCATGGCGAGCTGCTCATCACCGTGGGGGGCGACCGGTCATGAACGACTTCATCGGGACCGAACTGATCCGGCACGCGCTGTTGGCGTCGGCCGAGGAGATGGCACGCAACCTGTGCCGCACGGCGTACAACACCGTCGTCTACGAGATCCACGACTACGGGATCGGTATCCACGACGCCACCGGTGACGTCGTCGCCGACGCGCCGGGCATCGCGATCTTCACCCGGGGCAACGACCACGGCATCAAGAACGCGATCGACTTCCTCGGCGCGGACGCGATGCGCCCGGGTGACGTGTTCCTGCTGAACTATCCGTACTGGTCGTCGGCGCACACGCTGGACCCGCTGGTGTTCGCGCCGATCCACGCCGACGGCGGGCTGGTCGGGTTCGCGTCCTGTCGCATCCACGTGCTGGACCTGAAGCAGAAGGACCCCGGGTACGTCCTGGACTCGACCGACATGTACCAGGAGGGCCTGTTCTTTCCGGCGGTGCGGCTGTACGCGGGCGGCGTACCGAACGACGACGTGTTCAACATCGTCCGCTACAACAGCCGGATGCCCGAGCGCACCATCGGCGACCTGCAGGCGCAGGTGTCGGCGTGCGTGACGGGCGTGCGCCGGACGCAGGAGATCGCGGCGAAGTACGGCGCCGACGCGCTGGTCGACGCGATGGCCGCGATCAACGACCATGGCGAGCGGCTGGCCCGGCTGGCGCTGGCGAAGCTGCCGAAGGGCACGTGGGCGGCGCACGACTTCGTCGACTCCGACGGTGTGGACACCGACCGGCTGATCAGGATGAACGTCACCGTCACCGTCACCGACGACGAGATGGTGATCGACTGGACGGGCAGCGAACGCGACGTGCGCGGCCCGATCAACCTGCCGCTGGGGCAGACGAAAGCGTTGTGCAGCCTGATTTTCAAGGCACTGACCACACCGGACACGTCCGTGGTGGCCGGCAACTTCCGGCCGCTGCGGGTGATCACCGAGCCGGGATCGGTGATGCACGCCGTGCCGCCGATGCCGACGTTCACCCTGTGGACCGGGCTGCTGGCCGGCGAGGTGGTGCTCAAGGCGCTGGCGCAGGGCATGCCCGACCAGGTGCCGGCGTGTTCGGGCGGTGACGTGTGCTCGATGATGGGGCTGGGCGTGAACCCGAGGACCGGCGAGTCGTGGCTGGAGGCGACGAACGAGGCCGTCGGCTTCGGGGCGCACGCCGGCGGCGACGGCGAGGACGGCATCATGCACCTGTCCGAACCGGGCTGCCGGAACAACCCCGTCGAGGTGCTGGAGACGAAGTCGCCGATGTTCATCGAGTCCTACGGCTACCGCCCGGACACCGGAGGCGCCGGCCGGTACCGCGGCGGCGTCGGCGTGAGCCGGGCGTACCGGTTCACCGCGCCGTCCACCGGCATCTGCCTGGTCTACAAGACGCGCACGAAACCGTGGTCGATCAACGGTGGTGCCGCGGGCCAGAACAACCGGATCGTGCTGAACCCGGGCACCGACCGGGAGGTCGTGCAGGGTGGCAGCTACAACCTGCTGGCCACCGGTGACGTGCTGGTCAACGAGACCGGCGGGGGCGGCGGCTACGGCAACGCGTTGGAACGCGAACCGAGCCGGGTGGCGAACGACGTCCGCAACGGGTTCGTGTCGGTGGCCGCGGCGGCTGATGACTATGGTGTCGTGGTCGACCCGGTGACGTTCGAGGTGGATGCGGCGGCCACGGCACGTCTGCGGGAGGCCGTGCGCGAACCGGCGAGGAGGGACGCGTGACCACGCTCGCGGTGATCAACGCGGCGGTTTTCGACGGTGAGTCGGACGATCTGGTCGACGGTCCGATCCTGATCGAGGACGACACGATCGTTGATGTTGGCGGTGACGTCGGTGATGCGGACGTCGTCATCGACGCGCGGGGCGGCACCGTGCTGCCCGGTTTGATCGACGCGCACTTCCACGCGTACGCCGTGGCCCTGCATTTGCTGGACATCGAGGCACGGCCGCTCAGTTACGTGGCGCTGACCGGGGCGCGGCGGCTGCGTTCGGCGCTGGGTCGAGGTTTCACGACGGTCCGGGACGTGGCCGGTGGCGACGCCGGCTTCGCGCGGGCGATAGCGGAAGGTCTGTTCCCGTCGCCGCGTTACTTCTACACCGGGCCGGCGCTGTCCCAGACCGGTGGGCACGGCGATTCGCGGGACACCGACAGTGATTTGTGCGGCTGCGGCCACCACATGAACGAGGTCGTGGACGGCGTGGACAACCTGCGGCACGCGGTGCGCGAGCGGTTCCGGGGCGGCGCGCACGCCATCAAGATCATGACGTCCGGCGGTGTGGTGTCGCTGACCGACCCGATCCGTGTCCCGCAGTACTCGCCCGACGAGGTCCGCGCCGTCACGGAGGAGGCGGTTCGACGCGGTAGTTACGTTGCCGCACACGCGTACTCGCCGGAGGCCATCGCGCACTCGGTGACCAACGGCGTGCGCAGCATCGAGCACGGCAACCTGTTGGATGCTCCGACGGCCGCGCTGATGGCCGAGCACGGCGCGTTCCTGGTGCCGACGTTGGCCACGTACGACGCGATGGACCGTAGGGGCCCGGAGATCGGTATGGCAGCGGTGTCGCAGGCGAAGAACCGTGAGGTTTTGGCGGCCGGTCGCACGGCCGTCGAGCTGGCCAGGGCGGCCGGTGTCCCGATCGGTTTCGGCACTGATTTGATGGGGGTGCTGGAGGACGAACAGCTCAGCGGGTTGCGCATTCAGGCCGAGGTCGACGGCGTGACGGAGGTGCTGCGGTCGGCCACGTCGGTCAACGCTGACCTGCTCGGTCGGCCGGATCTCGGTCGGGTTCGGCCTGGGTGCCGGGGGGACTTGTTGATCGTGCACGGGGACCCGTTCGCTCGGCCGGAGTTGCTGTGGGGTTCGGCCGCACAGCGGACCGTGGTCAGCAGGGGCGTCCGGATCTAGCGGATCTAGTGGATCTAG
>DASZXM010000359.1:0-13879 GCA_035546415.1 Pseudonocardiaceae bacterium | reverse complement strand
GGGTTCCCGAGCAACTCCCGCAGTGCGGCGCTCACGAACAGCAGCACCGGCAGTCCGAACGCCACGATCGCGACCGTCGCATTGCGGTAGTGCCCGAAGACCAGCAGCCCGGCCAGTGCCAGGCACAGCACGGGCGTGGTGCAGACGCCGAGCCACCAGATGCCACCCCGCGCCCGGCCACGCGCCTGCCGAGCGGTTCGCATCCGCAGCCGTTGCCGGCCGATGCCATCCGTCATGTCCGCATCGTGGCACCACGCACCGCTGCGCGCCCAGGTTTCGGGCCGGTGTGAACGGACATCAGGCGACCTGGCGGGGCACGGCGTCGAGCAGCTCCAGGTCCCAGCCCTGCCGCTCGCACCAGTCCTCGGCGTCCTCCCGGGTGAGCGGCTCGGCCGTGGCCGGTGTGGTGGCGCCGACCTTCGACCAGCCGTCCGGGCCCAGGACGTACAGCACTCCGTCGCGCAACGCGAGCAGCCGGCCCTCCGGATAGGCCATCGTCGCCTCGGTGCGCATGAACCTCACGGGCTCCGGACGCGTCATGTAAACATGATGACGTCCAGCTCCCTGGTGGGACAGTTCGATCTTGAGACGGATCGATCGCCACTCGGTAACGATGCCGCCGACGCCGACGAGCGCTGGTGGGTGCGGTGCGCGGGCGCCGCCGTGGTGGGCGTCGTCGTGGGGCTGGCGTACCTGGTCGTGATGCCGGGGCTGCCCGGGCTGGTGCAGACCGCGTGGTGTCTGCGGCCCGGCGTGCCGGACTGCGACCCGGGCAGCCAGACCACCGGGCAGCTGGTGACCGTCGTCATCTGGACGGTCGTGCTGGCCGTCACGGCCACGGCGGTGACGGCGCTGCTGGGCCCGCTGGTGAGCGCTGTGGGCCGGGTCCGGCTGACACTGCCGCTGGTGCTGCTCGGGCCGCCCACGCTGTGGGCCGTGGTGGTGCTCGGGGAACCGCTCGGGGTGTCCCTGCAGGCGATGCGCTCCCCCGCGATCGTCGTCCAGGCCGCGCTCGCCTACCTGTTGCTCGGCGCGCTGGGCGCGGTGAAGGTCCGGCCGCACTGGCGCTGGCTGGCCGCCGCGGGCGTGCTGGTCGCGACGGCCGTCGTCATCGCGTCCGGATATCCGTTCGGCTGAGCTTGACCTCCACCGGAGTGGAGGTCGCATGATCGCCGGGGGCGGAAAACCAGATGCCCCCACGCGATCCGTCACCTAGGGTCACTACGCACGGTCCTTGCTGCCAGGTGGACCGTCGCCGCCCCGACACCCGACAAGTCGGCCCAGAAGCGAACCGCCGCTGGGCCTGTTCGCCCTGCGGTCGGCCCGCCGGCAACCCCGACACCCGCGCCTTGGGGGAGATCCATGAGCCCTGCGCAACACCCACCTGATACCACCGTCCACCGATCCACACTGCGTGTCCTGTTCCGCCTGGCCCCGTACGTCCGGCCGGTGCGATGGCCCCTGATCGGCGCCACCGCGATGACCCTGCTGGCCATGGTGTGCGGGCTGGTCATCCCGCTGGTCACGCAGCGGATCCTGGACGGCCCCGTCGCGACCCACCACCTCGGTTCGCTGCCCTGGCTGATCGGCCTCGTGCTGGCTCTGGGCACGCTGGAGGCCGGGTCGTTCTTCCTGCGCCGCAAGCTGGTCGCCCGGCCGACGACGCAGATCGAGGCCCGCATGCGGGCCGACCTGTACGAGCACCTGCAACGGCTGCCGATCGCGTTCCACGACCAGTGGCAGTCCGGTCAACTGCTGTCCCGCGCCGTGTCCGACCTGTCGACGCTGCGCCGGTTCTTCGCGTTCGCGGTGATCTTCCTGGTCGTCAACTCGATCACCCTGGTCCTCGGCCTGGTCGTGCTGTTCGTGCTGGCACCGGTGCTCGGCCTGATCGTGCTGTGCTGCGCACTGCCCCTGATCGCGGTGTCCACCCTGTTCGAGTCGAAGTACAAGGTGGTCTCCCGGCTGGCCCAGGACCAGGAGGGCGACCTGGCCACCACGGTCGAGGAGTCCGCGCTGGGCATCCGCGTGCTGAAGGCGTTCGGCCGCGGCCCCGAGCTGCTGAAGAAGTTCACCGCCCAGGCCAGGGACCTGCGTGGCACACAGCTGCGCAAGATCCACATCCTGGCGATCCTGTGGGCGGTGATCATCGCGCTGCCCGAGATCGGGATCGGCTGTCAGCTGCTGGTCGGCGGATTCGGCATCGCGCACGGCACGACGACGATCGGCACCCTGGTCGCCGCCGTCACCGTGGCCACCTACCTGCGCTGGCCGACCGACTCGATCGGCTGGCTGCTGGCCGAGACCAACCAGGCCGCGTCCGCCTGTGAGCGGTACTGGGAGGTCAGGGACGCGCCGGTGACGATCACCGACCCGCCGCACCCGAGGCACCTACCGGCCGACGGCACGGGTCATCTGGTGCTCTCCGGTGTCCGGTTCCGCTACCCGGGCGCGGCTGGCGAGGTGCTGCGTGGCATCGACCTGGACGTGCGGCCGGGCGAGACGGTCGCGCTGGTCGGCGCGACGGGCTCGGGCAAGACGACGCTGACCATGCTGGTGGCGCGGCTGGCGGACGTGACCGGCGGCCGGATCACCGTGGACGGCGTCGACGTGCGCGACCTGACGCTGACCGACCTGCGCAGCGCCGTGGCCACGGCGTTCGAGGACCCGGTGCTGTTCTCCGCGAGCGTGCGGGAGAACGTCGCGCTGGGCGCCCCGGAGGCCACCGAGGACGACGTGCGTGCCGCGCTGCGGGTGGCCAAGGCGGACGGCTTCGTCGCCGAGCTGCCCTGGGGCCTGGACACCCGGATCGGCGAGCAGGGCCTGTCGCTGTCCGGCGGCCAGCGGCAGCGGCTGGCACTGGCCAGGGCGGTCGTGGGCCGGCCCGCGGTGCTGGTGCTGGACGACCCGCTGTCCGCGCTGGACGTGCACACCGAGGCCGAGGTCGAGCGCGCACTGCGCACGGTGCTGCACGGCGTGACCGCCCTGGTGGTGGCGCACCGGTCCAGCACGGTGCAGCTGGCCGACCGGGTCGCGCTGCTGTCCGACGGGCGGATCACGGCCGTCGGCACACACCACGACCTGCTGGCGGACAACGCCGAGTACCGACACCTGTTGTCCACATTGGAGGAACGAGAGCCCTCGGAGGAGGTGGCATGAGTACCGAGGTCGAGCACACGAAGATCGACATGCCGGACGCGGACGAGGCGTGGCGCGGTGTCGCCGCCGAGGACCTCGACGAGCTGACCACCGCGATCGGGATGCGCCTGCAGGCCCGGTCGCGCCGGCTGCTCCGCTCGCTGGTGCGGCCCTACCGCGGCGGCGTGGCACTGGCCCTGGCGCTGGTGATCGGCGAGAACCTGGCCGGCCTGCTCGGCCCGGTGCTGATCGCCGCCGCGCTGGACGACGGCGTGCCCGAGGTGATGCACGGTCACCCGGGCACGCTGATCGCCTGCGCCGTCGGCTACCTGGCCTGCGGTGTGAGCACGGCCCTGCTGCGGTACGGGTTCCTGCGGCTGTCCGGCCGGATCGGTCAGGACATCATGCTGGACCTGCGGCGGCGGATCTTCGGGCACGCGCAGCGGCTGTCGCTGTCGTTCCACGAGTCGTACACGTCCGGCAAGATCATCTCGCGGCTGACCAGCGACCTGGAGTCGATCGACTCGCTGCTGGACGACGGCCTGGACAACCTGTTCTCCGCCTGCTTCACGGTGGTCGGGGTCGGCATCATGATGGTGTGGCTGGACTGGCCGCTCGGCCTGCTGGTGATGGTCGGCTTCGTGCCGCTGGCCTGGGTGACCACGTGGTTCTACCGCCGGTCGCAGGACGCCTACCGGGACACCCGGGGCGCGATCGCGAAGATCATCGTGCAGTTCGTGGAGACCATGAACGGCATGCGGGCGGTGCAGGCGTTCCGCAGGGAGCGGCGCAACGAGGCCATCATGGGCAACCTCAACACCCGGTTCCAGGAGGCCAACCGGGTCGCGCTGACCGTGGTCGCGCGGTTCACGTCGGCGGTCCGGCTGGTCGGCAACGTGTCGCTGGCGATCGTGCTGCTGATCGGCGCGGTCCGGGTGACGCACGGCGGCCTGGAGATCGGCGTGCTCGCGGCGTTCACGCTGTACCTGCGGCGCTTCTACGACCCACTGGACGACCTGGCGATGTTCGCCAACTCGTACACGGCGGCCAGCGCGGCGCTGGAGAAGATCTCCGGCGTGCTGGAGGAGGAGCCGTCGGTGCCCGACCCGGCCGACCCGGTCACGCTGGACCACCCGCGCGGCGACATCCGCTTCGCCGACGTGGAGTTCCGGTACTCGCCGGACACGCCGGTCGTGCTGCCAACGTTCGACCTGCACATCCCGGCCGGGCAGACGGTGGCGCTGGTCGGTCCGACCGGGGCGGGCAAGTCGACGGTGGCCAAGCTGGTCGCGCGGTTCTACGACCCGTCCACCGGCGCGGTCGAACTGGACGGCGTCGACCTGCGGCGGATCGCCGACGACGAGCTGCGCCGCGCGGTGGCCATGGTGACCCAGGAGAACTTCCTGTTCTCCGGGTCCGTGGCGGACAACATCGCGCTGGGCAGGCCGGACGCGACACGGACGGAGATCGAGGCGGCAGCGGCCGCGGTCGGTGCCGACGCCTTCATCCGGGCGCTGCCGGAGGGCTTCGACACCGACGTGCGCAAGCGCGGCGGTCGGCTGTCCGCCGGCCAGCGGCAGATGGTGGCGTTCACCAGGGCACTGTTGGCCGACCCCGCGGTGCTGGTGCTCGACGAGGCCACGTCCAGCCTGGACGTGCCGACCGAGCGGGCGGTGCAGCGGGCACTGGAGACGGTGCTGACCGACCGGACGGCACTGATCATCGCGCACCGGCTGTCCACGGTGCTGATCGCCGACCGGGTCCTGGTGATCGACGGCGGCCGGGTGGTCGAGGACGGCTCGCCCGCCGACCTGATCGCCGAGACGGGCAGGTTCGCCGACCTGCATCGGGCGTGGCTGGAGTCGCTGGTGTGAGACAGGGACGGTGGTGGGCGAACGCGCCCGGCCACCGTCCCCGCTACAGCGCGGTGAACAGCAGGGCGACCCAGGCGACGACGATGCCACCGACCACGCCGAAGGCCACCCAGCGCCACACCGGGGCGCGCCGGGCCAGCCACACGGACGGGGCGAGGCCGACGGCGATCACCACGTTGGCGATCAGCGGCAGCCACTGGTTGGCGGCGCCCAGCGCCAACGAGAGCGTCACCACGACGATCATCATCAGCACACCGGTGACGAAGGTCACGGTCAGACCGGTGTTCCACGGCGTGCGTGCCTCGGCGGCCTGGTGGCGCGGCGCGCGCCGGGACCCGGGGCGTTCGGCGGGCGGTTCCGGCTGCGGAACCTCGACCTCGGTGACCTCGCCGGTGAGCGGGTCGGCGTAGCTGACCGGTCGGCCCATCACGGCCGCGATCCGGCCGGCCAACTGCTGGCCGCGCCGGGAGATCAGACGGGCGGCCGCGCTCCCGTCGGCCTGCCCGTTGCGGTGCACCGCGTCGGCCACCCGGGCCCACTCGTGCAGCGCCTCGGCCAGGTCGGCACCGAGCGCGAGGCTGTGCGGGTCGACCTCCCGCTGCGCTCCGGCCGCCTCCTGGTCGCCGTTGGCGTCGCCGGCCTCCCCGGCCAGCAGCGCACGGCCGTCCCGGGCGCGTAGCTGCACGAACGTTCCCTCCTCGGACATGCTGCCGTACTACCGCTCCGCTACGAAATTACTCACGAGGTCGCCATGGTGTGAAACGCGGCGCCGGCACTGTACAGGGCGATGGCGGCCGCGGTCGCGACGTTGAGCGAGTCGACGTCACCGGCCATCGGGATGCACACCCGCTCGTCGGCGGCGGCCAGCGCGGCGGCGGTCAGCCCGGGCCCCTCCGCGCCGAGCAGCACGGCCGTCCGCGCACCGGGGCGCAGTGCTTCGGGCAGCGGCACGGCGTCCCGCGCCGGCGTCAGCGCGAGCACCCGGAAACCGTCCGCGCGCAGCCGTTCCAGCGCGCCCGGCCAGTCGGTCAGCTTCGTGAACGGCACTCCCAGGACGTGCCCCATGGACACCCGTACGGCCCGCCGGTACAGCGGGTCCGAACAACCCGGACCGAGCAGCACGCCGTCCACGCCCAGCGCGGCGGCGTTGCGGAAGATCGATCCGAGGTTCTCGTGGTCGCCGACGCCCTCCAGCACGCACAACAGCCGGGCCGGTCCGGTCACAGTGGCCGGATCGGGTTCCGGCGCGCGGTCGGCCACGGCGAGCACACCGCGGTTGAGATGGAAGCCGACGACGTCGGCCATCACCTCGGCGGACGTCACGTAGCAGGGCAGGTCCGGGTTGGAGTACGCGGCGAGGTCGGCGGCCAGCGCGTCGATGCGCCTGCGCACGCCCAGCAGCGACCGGACCGGGTATGGCGAACGCAACATGCGCTGCACCACGACGACGCCCTCCGCGATCACCAGGCCGCGGCCGCCCGGCCGGTCGGGGCGTCGGTCTGCCGTGGTCAGATCGCGGAAGTCGGCCAGCCGGGGATCGTCCCGGTCCTCCACGTCGATCACCTGCGCCACCTGAAGAAGTGTGGCACGCCACGTGATATGTCAAGTATCCGGCCGCACAGCACCGGTTTGGCCGCTGGCGCACGGTCAACCCCACATGTCACGGTGGATTCGGCGCCAGCGGGCCGATCAGGCCACCACCCCGGCGGCGAAAGTCAGCGGCGGCGCCGCTGCCGACCCCACCGGGCTCGACCGGGCAGACGCGAGGGAAGGCGGCCATGGGGCAGCAGGACGTGGCGAGACGCCAGTTCTCCGGCGCGGACCGTGGACGTTACCGGGAGAAGGTCCGCAGAAGCCTCGACGCGCTGGCGATGATGCTGGCGGAGAACCATTTCTCGTTCTCCCAACGGCAGATGGGCCTGGAGATCGAGCTGAACCTGGTGGACGCGGACATGCGGCCGGCCATGGTGAACACGATCGTGCTGGAGAAGATCGGCGATCCCTGCTACACCACCGAACTGGGCCAGCAGAACCTGGAGATCAACGTGCCGCCGCGGCCGTTGTCCGGTAGTGAGGCCACGGCGCTGGAACAGGAACTGGTCCGGTCGCTGACGTCGGCGGACGAGAAGGCCGGTGACGCGGGCACGACGCTGGTGCTGATCGGCATGCTGCCGACGCTGCGGGCGGAGCACTTCGACTCCCGGTGGCTGTCCGCCGGCACCCGGTACACCGTGCTCAACGACGAGATCTTCGCGGCGCGCGGCGAGGACATGCTGCTGGACATCGAGGGCACACCGCTGCCCGGCCGGGACGCCGAGCGGCTGCACGCGCGCTGTTCGTCCATTCTGGGCGAGTCCGCGTGCACATCGGCACAGCTCCATCTGCAAGTTGCACCGGAGGATTTCGCCGCATACTGGAATGCCGCGCAGTGTCTTGCCGGCGTGCAAGTTGCACTCGGCGCCAACTCGCCGTTCCTGCTCGGGCGGGCGCTGTGGCAGGAGACCCGCATCCCGCTCTTCCAGCAGGCGACCGACACCCGCCCGGAGGAGCTGCGCAACCAGGGCGTGCGGCCGAGGGTGTGGTTCGGCGAGAAGTGGATCACGTCGATCTTCGACCTGTTCGAGGAGAACGCCCGCTACTTCCCCAGCCTGCTGCCGGAAACCGACGACGAGGAGCCGCTGGACGCGCTGGCCGCCGGCCGGGCACCGAAGCTGGCCGAGCTGCGACTGCACAACGGCACGATCTGGCGCTGGAACCGGCCCGTGTACGACATCGTCGAGGGCGTGCCGCACCTGCGGATCGAGAACCGGGTGCTGCCGGCCGGCCCGACGGTGGTCGACCTCATCGCCAACGCGGCGTTCTTCTACGGCGCACAGCGCGCGCTGGCCGTGCAGGACCGTCCGCTGTGGAGCCAGATGTCGTTCCAGGCGGCCGAGGAGAACCTGCGCGCCGGTGCCCGGGACGGCATGAGTGCGCAGCTGTACTGGCCGGATGCGGGCTGGATCACACCGCCGGAGCTGACGCTGCGCAAGCTGCTGCCGTTGGCCCACCAGGGTTTGCGCGAGCTGGGCATGTCCGACAGCGCCCGCGAGCGGTACCTGGGCATCATCGAACGGCGGTGCGTCACGGCGCAGAACGGCGCGAGCTGGCAGCGGAACACGGTGGTCGCGCTGGAGGACAGCGGCATGGACCGGGATGCGGCACTGGTCCACATGCTGCGGACCTACGTGGACCTGATGCGCGGCGGCGACCCGGTGCACACCTGGCCGCTGTAGTCCCGGCCGGCGGTTCACTGGCGGCCCGGAATCGCTCCCGGGCCGCCATACCCGAACTGACTGTCGCTCCCACCACGAAGCCGACGAGGGTTAGGTTAGGCTAACTTCCCCTTGGACGCAAATCGGAGAGCCAGACCACATGCGACCGCCGCCAGCACGGAGATCACACCGCCCGCGATGAACGGCGACCGCCCGCCGAACTCCTCGGCCAGCCACCCCGTCATCGGACCGCCCACCGGGTTGCCGCCCAGGAACACCAGCATGTAGAGGCCCATCACCCGGCCGCGCATCTCGGCCGAGATGGACAGCTGCATCGTGCTGTTCGCGGACGTGATGAACGTGATCAGGGCGGCGCCGAGCGGGACGAGCGCGAGACCGAACGCGAGGTACGTGGGCATCAGACCGAGTGCCACCTCGAGCACGCCGAACACCAGGCCGGCGGTGAGCACCAGACGCAGCTTCGGCCGGCCGTTGGCCGACCGACGGGCGGCGAGCACCGACCCGGCGAGCGTGCCGATCGCCATCAGCGTGCTCAGCAGCCCGTAGCCGTCGGCGTTGCGGTGGAACACGTTCGCGGCGACGTTGGCCAGCGTGGCGAAGAACGTCATGCCGAACGTGCTCACCAGGAACACCAGGCACAGCAGGACGACCAGGTCGGGCCGGCCCCGGACGTACCGGACGGCCTCGGCGAGCTGCCCCGGCCTGCGTGGCACCTTCGCGGTGCGGTGCAGCTGCGCCGGGTTCATCGCCAGCAGCCCCGCGATGACGGCGCCGAAGCTCGCCGCGTTGATCAGGAACACCCAGCCGGTGCCCACCCACGTGATCATCAGGCCCGCGATCGCCGGGCCGACGATGCGCGCCAGGTTGAACGTCATCGAGTTCAGCGCGACGGCGTTGGTCACGTGCTCCCGGCCGACCATCTCGCTGACGAACGCCTGCCGCACCGGCGCGTCCACGGCGGAGAAGCAGCCGAGCAACAGGCACAGCAGGTAGACGTGCCACAGCGCGACGACCCCGGTGACGTTCAGCAGCCCCAGCACCAACCCGGTCACGCCCATGCCGGCCTGCACGACCAGCAACAGGCGGCGCTTGTCCATCCGGTCGGCCAGCACGCCGGCCCACATCGAGATACCCAGCGTCGGCAGGAACTGGAGCGCGGCAGCGATGCCCAACGCCATCGGACTGCGCCCGGAAAGTTCCAGCACCAACCAGTCCTGCGCGACACGCTGCATCCAGGTGCCCACGTTGGACACGACCTGCCCACCGGCGAACAGGCGGTAGTTGCGCTCCCGTAGCGACCGGAACATCGCACCCCGCCGCGCACGCGACGCGTCGGCGGCCCGGGCGGGCTGCCGGACGGGCTCGGCGGTTGAGTTGGCCGGTTCGACGTCCCGCCCCGCCGCTCCGGTGGTCGGACCGGACACGGCCGCATCGTCGTCCCTGGCGGCCTCGGTGGCGGCCTCGGCGGCGGCGAGTTCGACCAGTTCGGTGGGTTCGTCGGGCTCGAACGGTGGCGGTAGGGGTGGTGGCGTCGGATTCCGGGTTGGCTGGAAGGTGGCCGTTGGTCGGTCCGACGCTGTCCTCACTCGCTACTGCCCCGCCATTCTGTCGATGATCTCAGCTGCTCTGGCGAGCAACTCCCGTTCGTCGTCGTCCAACTCGGCGAGCCGCCGATCCAGCCACGCCTCGCGGGCGGACACCTCGGCGTCGTGGAAGGCCCGGCCTTCGTCGGTCAGTGCGACGATCGCCTGGCGCCCGTCGGTCGGGTGCGGCTTGCGCGTCACGAACCCGAACTCCTCCAGAGCGGCGATCACCCTGGTCATCGACGGCGGTTGGACGCCTTCCTTGGCGGCCAGTTCCCCCGGCGTCAGCGGCCCACACTTGAACAGCGTGGACATCGCGGCCAGCTGGGTCAGCGACACGGTCGAGTTGGTGCGCTGCGCGCGAAGCCGCCGGTTGAGACGGACCACCGCAAGCCGCAGCCGGCTGGCAAGTGTCCGTTCCACAGGTGCGGACTCCGACACGATGGTTAGTATACCTCACGAACTACTTTGACTGGTACAGGTCAGTGGGCGCGCTCACCGGGACCGGTTTGTTCCAGTTCGTGAAGTCGATCGAGCCGGTTCCCGACGACGGTGCGGTCAGCCGCATCAGGTAGTGCGGACTCGCGGTGGCCACGGAGACGGACGCCCCGTCGGACGCCTCGTAGACGATCACCGGCACGTTGTCGACGGTGTCGGTGGTGGTCGCGGTCGGCACCTGGCTCTGCGTGCTGAACATCCCCTGCAGGAAGCTGTCGTAGTCGAGCAGCCCCTTGACGTTGTCGACGATGCCCGACGCCAGCGGCGACGACCCGGTCACCCACTTGTTCGTCAGCTTCGCCCCGGCCTGCCGCACGGCGGCGTCGGTCGACGCGCTGATCAGCTGCGGCGTGAACTGGACGTAGTAGGTGCCGTCGACGGCGCGCAGCGGGATCGTCGCACCGCCCTCGTTGACGGTGCCGGCGGCGGTGTGGTTCTTGTTCAGCTGCAGGTCGAGCGTGAGGCTGCCGCTGGAATTCACGATCGTCCCGGCGACGTGCACGGCGGACGCCTGCTGGAACGCGGCTTTCACGGCCCCCTCCACCTGGTTGCCGGGCAGGGCGCCGGGCACTGCGGCCGTGCTGGTCGTGGTCGTCGTGCCGGTGGCGGCGGTCGGTGTGGTCGTCGGCCGGCTGGTGCAGGCGGCGGTGGCCAGGAGCAACGCGATGGGGAGCAGCAGCCTGCGCACTGTCGGATCCTCCACGATCACCGGGGACATTGTGCAGGTGGCCATGGTGCCGGAGAGGTAGCCTCCACGCGTGACCGGGGACCCGAAGCTGCTGACACCGCCGCCGCTACCGGCCCGGTGGGTCGACATGCGACCGGTACTCGCGATCGGCACGGCACTGTGGTTCGTCGCGTACTGCGTGCTGCTGGTGGTGCGCTACGGCCACCACGTGGCGACGGGAATCTGGCTGCCGACATGTCTGGCCGGCTGGATCCTCGGCCTCATCGGCACGGGGGTCATGTACTGGCAACGGGCGGCCGCCCGCCGAGGAGCCAAAGGCGCCCAACAGGTCAACTGACGAGACCACCGCGAACCGACGACACGCCGAGGATTCGGCTGCCGCTCGACAACGCCGGCGGCTCGGCCGGCGCTCGGCCCCGCAGCGGGTTCGGCGGCGGTTCGGTACCGCGAGGGCTGGGCCGGCGGCTCGCCATCGCACAAGGCTCGGCCGGCCGCTCGACACCGCGGAAGCTGGGCGCCGGTCCGGTGCGTCGGCTGCCTCGTTGGGCTCAGCGGAGGGCCGTGTCCGGGGTGGGGTCGGCCAGCAGTGCGGCCAGTTGCCATCGTGCCGGCCAGCGGTTGAGTGTCCAGGCCAGTGCTCTGCCCATGCCTTCCGGGGTGTCCTCCGTGTGCACCTCGTCCGGTGTGACCCACCATTCGACGCGCCGGTCGGCGACCACCAACTCGTCGTGCACGCGGACCGTGCCGGTCGGGACGTCCTCCCCCACCAGGTCGCACGCCAGAACCACAGCGCCCAGATCCGCCCACGCCACCGTCTCGCCGACCGATGTCGGCTCCACGTCGACCGTCTCGCTCGCCAGGGGTACCGACAGCAGGTCCGCGAGGGCACCGTCCAGGTCCGGCCCCAGGCCGCGGGATGCCACGACCCGGTCGTCGTCCAGTGCCGCGACCAGCCACGGGCGGTCCGCCACGACCGCCGAGTCCGCCGGGACCGCGTCGCCGGAGACGACGCGGACACGGTCCGGTGGGTCGACGTCCGCCGGGTCGAACACCTCCGTCAGCGCCGCGTCCGCCAGGACCGCGTGTGCCGCGAACGCCAGGCCCGGCGTCACCGTTCGCTCCGGGTCGGCCAAGCGGGCCAACAGGTCCGCCGCCTGTGACGCGTCCGCGACCGTCAGGCCGTCGCGCACGCCCAACGTCACCAGCAGGTCGTCCGGCAACCCCAGGTCCGGCACCGGGTCGTAGAGGCCGGCCAGGTCGTCCGCGTCGGCGAGCCGCCATTCGCGCAGCGGGCGGCCGTCGACCACCGCGTAGCGGCTCAGCCACCATGCCGTGTAGCCCCGCGGGTCGGCCAGGAACCGGCGCGTTTCGGGGCGGTCGGCCAACATGCGCAGCGCGCGCGGCCACTGCCGCGGGTCCACCAGGTCGAGGTCGCGGACGCCCAACACCACCGGCACGTCGTCGCCGGCCCACGCCCACCATTCGGCCTCGTCCGCCAGTGCGTGGTCCGGGCCGGTCGGCGCCTCGTCGACGACCACCGAGAACGTCTCCAGCACGCCGACCGCCAGCAGCACGTCCGCGGGCCACTCCGCCGCCAGCTCCGGCGACAGCACGGCCAGCGGCGCATCCGATCCGACCGCATCCGAC
Organism: Pseudonocardiaceae bacterium; assembly: GCA_035546415.1. Taxonomy (GTDB): domain Bacteria; phylum Actinomycetota; class Actinomycetes; order Mycobacteriales; family Pseudonocardiaceae; genus DATEPR01. The sequence goes on along the minus strand of DASZXM010000359.1, from coordinate 1,176 downwards.
TCACCAGCGTCCGACCCGACAGCGTCCGGCGCGAGCACGTCCAGCAGCGGGGCGCCCGGCAGCACCAGCTCGTCCGCACGGCGCAGGGCGCCGTTCTCGTCCGGCAGTGCCAGTTCACCCAGCCACGGCAGTGAACCCGGCTCGGGCATCGCCGCCGCGACCAGCCGCAGCACCGCGTCCGCCAGTTCGTCGACGTCCACGTCCTCCGGTTCCACCGTGCTCCGCGTCACCGCGTCCTGAACCGCGGGCGCCGCCAGGAGATCCGCCGCGTCGGCCGGCCGCGCGCCCAGGCGCTCCAACAGCGGGTGCACCGCGGCCGGGTGCGCGATCCGCAGGCCGGCCAGGTCCACGCCGGCCATCAGCTCACCCAGCTCCGCCGACGGCAGCAGCACGTCCCGGGGGCCGATCGCCATCCGGCCGTCCATCAACGGCACGGGCAGACCGCCGAGTTCCTCCGTCAGCACCGAACCCGAGTCGGGCAACCTGCGCAGCGCCTCGTACAGCGACGCCCACCACGCGGGCGAGCGGTCCACTCCGGACACCGCGGCCACGAGGTCCGCCGGCCGCAGCCGTCGCACGCCCACCGCCGACAGCGCCTTCGCGTGCGCCGGCTCAGCCAGCCACCACGCCACCAGCCCGGGCACGACGTCGACGAGCAGTTCGGCGAGCTGCTCGTCCGGCACGTCCAGGCAGGCCGCCGACGAGGGTGTCAGGTCGTCGTCGCCGTCCCGCTGCGCTGGCAGCCACGGCGCGGCGACGAGCAGTGACAGCACCGCCTCGCGCAGCCGTTCGTCCACTTCGGACAGTGGGAAACCGGGCGGTGGCACCAGAGCCGTGCGGTGTTCGCCGGGTAGCCTGCGCACCAGTGCCACGTACTCGGCTGCCGCCGCGGCCAGCACGACCTCCGTCGCCGGACCGGGCAGCAGGCGGCGCCGGTTGGGCTCGACCGGCAGCGTCGCGAACAGGCGGGCCGGCAGCGACATGCGCTCGTCGGTGGGCGTCGGCGCGTACAGCACGTCCTCGGCGCGTGGCACCGGAGCGCCTGCCATGTCCAGGCGCACCGCCCAGCAGACCGACCACTCCGGCCGCGCCCTGGCCTCGACACCCAACTGGCCGACCTCGTCGGCCGCCAGCGTGCCGGCCGCCCGCCGGGTCTGCCACACCGTGACACCGTCC
>DASZXM010000358.1:0-2563 GCA_035546415.1 Pseudonocardiaceae bacterium | reverse complement strand
GGCCATGGTCGGCCTCGTCGTGCTCAGCGTGCTCACCGGCGTTCTCGGCCTGATCTCCATCCAGGGCCGGGCCAGCACACTCGACGACCTCACCACCAACCGTGAGCCGTTCTCCGCCGCCGCCCAGCAGATCTACCGGTCCCTGTCGGACGCCGACGCGACCATGGCCAGCGCCTTCCTGTCCAGCTCGGTGCCGCCGGACAACCTGCGCGAGCGCTACCAGACCGACATCCAGCAGGCGGGCGCGTCCCTCGCGGTCGCGGCCACCGACATCTCCGGCGTCGCCGAGGCCACGTCGCCGCTGTCCCAGCTGGCCCGCGGCATCCCCGTCTACACCGGCCTGGTGGAACGCGCGTCCGCGAACAACGCGCAGGGCTTCCCGATCGGCTCGGCGTACCTGCGGGAAGCCGACAACCTCATGCAGAGCACCCTGCTGCCGGCCGCGCAGACGCTCTACTCCATCGACACCCAACGCCTCACCAGCGCCCAGGACGACGCCACCGCGTTCCCGTGGGTGGCCGCGATCCTCGTCGTCGCCCTGATCGTCGCGCTCGTCATCACCCAGCGCTACGTCCGCAGGCGCACGAACCGGGTGATCAACGTCGGCCTGCTCGTCGCCACGATCGCCGTCGTCGTCGCGCTGCTGTGGTCCACGACGGCGCTGATCCTGGAGTCGGTGCACGTCCAACACGGCCGCACGGCGGGCTCCGCGCCGGCCAACCTGCTCGCCCAGGCCAGGACGAACGCCCTGCAGGCGCGCACCGACGAGATGCTCACCCTGGTGGCCAGGGGCGGCCAGAACTACGAAGGCCCGTTCCAGGGGTTGAAGAAGGCCATCGGCGGGAGCGACGGTTCGGGTGGCCTGCTCGGCCAGGTTCGCGCCGGCTCGCAGGACGACACCATGTCCGGACAGGTCGACCAGGCGATCAAGGCCGCGAAGTCGTGGTTCGACCTGCACGACCAGGCCGCCACCGCCAACAGCGGCGGCGACTACCGGACGGCGGCCGGCATCACCCTGGGCACCCTGGGCTCCGGCAAACCCGACGAGGCGACCGCGTTCGACAACGTGGACAACGCGTTGGCCAAGGCCACCACCCAGGCCCGCACGATCTTCGCCGACCAGACCAACACCGCGAGCGCGTGGCTGACCGCACTGCCGATCGGCGTGCTCGTCCTGCTCGTCCTGGCCGCCGTGGGAGCGGCGGTCGGTCTGTGGCAGCGGTTGAGGGAGTACCGATGAGAAGGAAGCTCGCCGCCGGTCTCGCGGTGCTCGCGATCCTGGCCGCCGGGTGCGCGTCGAACAACGGTCCGGTCAACCTGGCCACCATCGGGTCCGCGCAGCAGCCCTCGCCCGGCGGTGTGGTGACCGGCAAGTCGGCGGTACCCCCGCCCGCCGGGTCGACGCCCGGCTGCGCCAACCCGACCGCGAGCCTGCGGCCGCCGAACCCGATGCCGACGCCCGGGCACATGCCGGCCAACACCACCATGGCGGCGATCGCCAAGCGCGGCTACCTGATCGCGGGCGTCGACCAGAACACGTTCCTGTTCGGCTACCGCGACCCGAAGACCAACACGCTGGACGGCTTCGACATCCAGATGGTGCGCGACGTCGCGAACGCGATCTTCGGCAACCCGAACGCCGTGGTGTTCAAGGCCATCACGTCCGCACAGCGGATCGACGTGCTGCAGAAGCACGAGGTGGACATGGTGGCCAGGACGTTCACCATCAGCTGCGCGCGGCTGCAACAGGTGGCGTTCTCCACCGTCTACTTCCAGGCGTCCCGCAAGGTGCTGGTGCGCGCCGACTCGACGGTCAAGAGCATCGCCGACCTGGGCGGCAAGCGCGTCTGTGCGACGATCGGTTCGGACTCGCTCAGCCAGGGCCAGGGGGAGGCGAACCCGCCGATCCCGGTCGCCGTGAACGACTGGTCGGACTGCCTCGTGATGCTGCAACAGGGCCAGGTGGACGCCATCTCCACCGACGACACCATCCTCGCCGGGATGGAGGCGCAGGACCCGAACACGAAGATCGTCGGCGGTGTGATCGCGCCGGAGCCGTACGGGTTGGCGTTCCCGAAGTCGAGTTCGGACTTCGTCGGGTTCGTCAACGGCGTCCTGCAGGAGATCCGCGGCAACGGCCAGTGGACGAAGACGTACAACCAGTGGGTCGGCGGACGGCTCGGCGCGACGCCCGCCCCACCGGCCGCGACCTACTCGAACTGACGGGGGCTTGGATGACGGTGGGCACCCCTGGCGGCGGCCGGCCGACCGGCGCCGGCCGGTGCCCCCGGCCGGGCTGCAACGGCCGGGTGATGAACGGCGTCTGCGACGTGTGTGGCACGCGGGTGGGACCGGCGCAACCGCCTCCGCAACAGCCTTCGCAGCAGGGCCAGCCGGTGCAGGGCCAAGCGCAACAGAACCAGCCGCAGCAGGGCTCGGCGCAGCAGGGTCCGGCGCCCCAGCAGATCCAGCGTCCTGGCCAGCAGTTCCCGCCTGGCCAGCCGCCGCAGCAACGCCCCGGCCAGCCGATGGCGGGCCAGCCGGCACCGCAGCAGGGCAGCCA
>DASZXM010000357.1:0-5597 GCA_035546415.1 Pseudonocardiaceae bacterium | reverse complement strand
CACGGCGAGCCCCCCGCCCCGCAGCGACCGCGGCCCGGGCCAGCGGGTCAGCGGATCGCCGCCGGCCAGTCCGGGCGGCACCCGCCCGGACGCCACGGCGCCGGCGACCGTGCCCAGGAAGAACGGCGTGAGCACCGACGACGCTGCGAACAGGGCACCGTACAGCTGCCGCTGCCACAGCTCGGTGGTGACCTTCCGGAACGCGAACGACGCACCGCGCGCGATGATGCCCAACGCCGCCAACGTCAACGGCACGTACAACGTGGACATCACCGACGCGAACACGAGCGGGAAACACGTCCACAGCAGGACGACCACGAAGATCAGCCAGACGTGGTTGGCCTCCCACACCGGCCCGATGCTGTGTTCGATCAACTCCCGCCGCCGCTCGCCGCGGCGCGGGCCACCGGCCACCAGGTCCCACGCACCGGCACCGAAGTCCGCGCCCGCGAACAGCGCGTAGCACGTCAGACCGATCCACATCACGGCCAGGGCGAGGTTCGCCAGCATCGCTCACACCACCTGGGGGAGGTCGGGTTCCTGCGGTGCGACCGGCCGCTCGCGGGCCAGGCGGCGCATCACGGCGACGATCGCCACCGTCAGAGCCGCGTACACCACCAGCACCAGCCACAGGCCGGCCATCAGCCCGGGCGCCGGGTTCACCGCGTCGTGCACGCTCATCACCCCCTGCACGATCCACGGCTGCCGTCCCTCCTCGGTCACGGTCCAACCGCACTCCAGCGCCACCACGGCGGCCGGTCCGGCGATCGCGCCGCACCACAGGAACGCCCGCAGCGCGGGCATGTCCGCCCGGCCCGGCCGACGTCGTGCCCACTGCCCCGCAGCCAGCCAGATGCCCAGTGCCAGCAGTGCGAACCCGATGCCGACCATGACGTCGAACGACAGATGCACGCCGGTCACCGGTGGCCACAGCGACCGCGGCACCCGGTCGAGCCCTTCGATGACGGTGTTGGGGCTGTAGCCGACCAGCAGCGACAGGCCGTCGGGAATCTCGACGCCGTAGCGCAGGCCGTCGCCGGACGCGACGCCGCCGACGGTCAGCGGCACGTGCGACCCGGTGTGGTAGACGCCTTCGATGGCGGCCATCTTGGCCGGTTGGGAGTGCGCGACGAACCGGGCCGCGTAGTCACCGGCGACGATCTGGAACGGTGTCACGATCGCGCCGAGCGTGAACGGCACGAAGAAGCCGAGCCGGTGGTAGCGGTCCCGCCTGCCGCGCAACCAGCCGACCGCGTACACGCTCGCGGTGAGGAACGCGGCGACCATCAGCGCGGCCAGGATCATGTGGATCGTCTCCGGCGGCGTCGCCGGGTTGAACATCGCCGCCCACGGCCGCACACCGACCACGTGACCGGCGCGGATGTCGAACCCGCGCGGCTGGTTCATCCACGCGTTGGCGCACACCACGAAGAACGCCGACGCGATCCCGGCCACGACGATCGGCACGCCGGTGAGCACGTGCTGGCGTGGCGGCAGCCGGTCCCACGTGTACAGGTAGATTCCCAAAAAGATCGCCTCGATGAAGAACGCGATGCCCTCCATCGCGAACGGCAGTCCGATGACCTGCCCGAACCGTCCCATCAGGCCGGGCCACAGCAGGCCCATCTCGAAACTGAGGATCGTGCCGGACACGGCGCCGACGGCGAAGAGCACACCCATCCCCCGGGCCCACCGCCGGGCCAGCAGCCGGTAGTGCCGGTCACCGGTGCGGATGCCGCGCCACTCGGCGAACACCGTCAGCAGCGGCAGTCCCACGCCCAGGCACGCCAGGATGATGTGCCAGGCCAGGGAGAAACCCATCTGCGCCCGGGCGGCCGCCAGATCCGCCGCCGTGACCGGCCCCGCCGCCAGGTTCAGCACCTCACCACCTCCGGGCTCGCGACTACCCGGCGCCACTGGGCCGAAACGCCCGGATTCCGATGATTCGCACGCCAGTGGGTACGCCGACCTCGTGGCCCGGCGGGACGCACCGCGGAACGCCGTGCTGGCGAAGACGAGGCGACCGGAAGGAACGTGCGATGTCGGAACCGCTGACCGGGGACTTCTACCGGTTCGAGGAACTGCTGTCCGAGCAGGAGCGTCGGACACTCGGCCGGGTCCGGGAGTTCCTGCGCACCGAGGTGGCACCGATCGCGAACGAGTACTGGGCGCGCGCCGAGTTCCCGAGCGATCTGATCAAGGGCTACGCGCGGTTGGACATCGCCAAGCACGCCTACCCCGTCGCGGGCCGACCGGGGCCCAGCAGCCTGCTCAGTGGCTTCATCGCGCTGGAGATGGCGCACACCGACGCGTCGATGGCGACGTTCTTCGGCGTGCACACCGGCCTGGCCATGGGCAGCATCGCGGCGTGCGGGTCGGACGAGCAGCGGGAACGGTGGTTGCCGGCGATGAGCAGGATGGAACGCATCGGCGCGTTCGCGCTCACCGAACCGGAAGGTGGGTCGGACGTCGCGGGCGGCCTGCGCACCACGGCCCGCCGCGACGGCGACGGCTGGGTGCTCAACGGCGCGAAACGCTGGATCGGCAACGCCACGTTCGCCGACCTGATCGTGGTCTGGGCCAGGGACGAGGACGACGACCACGTGAAGGGCTTCGTCGTGCCCCGCGGTACGCCGGGATGCACCACGACGAAGATCGAGCACAAGATCGCGCTGCGGACGGTGCAGAACGCCGACATCACGCTGCGGGACTGCCGGGTGCCGGAGTCGGCGCGGCTGGCGAACGCCAACTCCTTCCGGGACACGGCCGTCATCCTGCGCCGGACCCGCAGCGGTGTCGCGTGGCAGTCCGTCGGCGTGATGCTGGCCGCCTACGAGATCGCGCTGGAGTACGCCAAGGACCGGGAGCAGTTCGGCCGGCCGATCGGCGGGTTCCAGCTCGTGCAGGACCTGCTGGTGCGCATGCTCGGCAACGTGACCGGCTCGCTGGGCATGGTGGTGCGGCTGGCGCAGTTGCAGGACGCCGGAACGTACCGTGACGAGCACTCCGCCCTGGCCAAGGCGTACTGCACCACGCGGATGCGGGAGGTCGTCGGCTGGGCCCGGGAGTTGTTGGCCGGCAACGGAATCGTGCTGGACTACGATATCGGGCGGTTCGTCGCCGACGCGGAGGCGCTGTACTCGTACGAAGGGACGCGGGAGATCAACACGTTGATCGTGGGCCGCGCGATCACCGGGATGGGCGCGTTCGTGTGAGGGCCCGTATTCGTGCCGTCACAGCGGATCCAGGCGCAGCAGCACCCGGATCGTGGTGCCGGTGGCCGTGGTGTGCGTCCGGACGAGGTCGGCGAGCCCGTTGACCAGCAGCAGGCCACGACCGGTCGGGCGCCCGGCTGGTACCGGTCGCCTGCCGGCCAGTGGGTCGACGAGGTGGCCGGTGTCGCTGACCTCGCAGACCAGGTGATCGTGCTCGCACCAGATCCGCAGGGCGCCCGGCCCGGGCGTGTGGAGCAGGACGTTGGTGGCCAGTTCGGTGACGATCAGTTCCAGGTCCGCCAACCGGCCCAGGGACACGCCGGCCAGCCGGGCCCGGCCCGCGGCGAACGCGCGGACGCCGGCCAGGTCGTCAGGTGACGCGAACGGGAGGGCCGCCGTGGGCGGCGCGTCGGTCAACGGCAGGTTGTACCGGGCGACGACGCCGTCCGGGTCGTACCGGTCGCTGCGGCGCACCCCACCCGTCTCCCACAACAGCGGGTGGGTGGCGCCGGCATCGGCCACGACCGCCGGTGCCAGCCCGCTGACGTCGTACGGGCAGACGATCGTGACCGCGCGGCCGGCGAACACCGGGTTGATCAAGGCCTCGTACTGGGCACAGGCCGGGTACTCGGTGGCGGTCCGACCAGGCCAGATCGGCTCCCCCACGATGCGGACGTGCCGGTCGTGGTGGCGGTCGGCGAAGCGGCACAGCACCTCGGCGATGATCCGGCCCGGATTGCGGCCGGCATCGGCCAGGTCGATCATCGTGACCGATTCGGCGTCGGCGCCCAGCGCGGACCGCAGCAGCGCCAGGTTCGGCTCCGGCACGGCCACGGCAACGGCGTCCCCGCGGGCGAGGCCGCCCGTGACGAACGGCACGAGCGCCGCCAGGTACTCGTCCGCGGAGCGGTAGAACAACGCCCGGTGGGCGAACGGGGTGGCTTCGGTGGAGATCGTCATCAGCTCGGTTCGCTTCGGGATCGAGTCGCTCCGGGATCGAGGACGTCGTGGCCGGCGCACCGGGCGGTGAAGCCGAGCAGTGGGCGTGGACCAGGGGCCGACGCGGAGCTCGCCGACGACGGTACGCGCAGTCGCCGGACGCGGGTGGCGGGCACGGGCGGTCAGGTCTCGGCGCTGCCGGGCTCGGACATCTTTCGATGCTGGGCGGCCAACGCCGGGTCGGGCACCACGTCCGCTGCGGCCACCTGCGCCTTGTTCCGCGCCGAGCCGGCCACCACCCGGTGCTTGCCGGCCATCATCGCCTCGAAGCCCTGCCTGGCCACCTGCGCCGGATCGTCCTTGGAGCCGGCGCCCAGCTTGGTGTCCTCCAGGCCGGCCCGCTCGAAGAACTCGGTGTCGGTCGGTCCGGGCAGCAAGGCGGTCACGGTCACGCCGGTGTCCTTCAGCTCCTCGCGCAACGCCTCGGACAGCGACAACAGGAACGCCTTCGACGCGTTGTACACGGCCTGGAACGGGCCTGGCATCACGGCCGCGATCGACGACGTGAACAGGACCCGCCCCGCGCCGCGGGACACCATGCCGGGCAGCAGCCGTTTGGCCAGGTGCACGGACGAGCGGACGTTCAGGTCGACGACGGCCAACTGGTCCTCCAGGCTGGAGTCGTCGCTGACGAACGGGCCGCCCACGCCGATACCGGCGTTGACCACCAGCGCGTCCACCGGCCGCCCGGTCCCGGTGACGCCATCGATGAGCTGTTCCACGCCCGCCTCGGTAGTCAGGTCGGCGCGGACGGCGTCCACCCGGCCTCCCGCGCCGCGCAACTGTTCGGTCGCGCGGTCCAGTTCGGCGTCCTCGGCGGTGATCACCAGGTCGAAGCCGTTCGTGGCGAACTGGGCCGCCAGTTCCCGGCCGATGCCACTGGACGCGCCGGTGACGACGGCCAGCGGGGCGGGCGTTGTCATGATCGTTCCCTTGTTGTCGACGGTGCTTGCGTTGGTGGACTACCCGCGACACCGCCGACAGTCACCTCGATTCCGTTTCCCGACTGACCAGCGGGCGAACGGGTACTCGGGTGCCGACGGACCCGGACACCGAGGAGGGTGTGATGACGGCGAACGGCGCCGGCGACGCCACGGCGGACATGGCCGAGAGCGTCGGCAGGCTCATCCGGCAGGAGATGCGGACGGTCGGCGAGGAGATGCGGCAGAAGATGGTCAAGGCGGGTACCGGCGGAGCGCTGCTGGCCGTCGGCGGAGCGCTCCTGCTGTACGCCGGCGGATGTGCCGTGGCCGCGTTCGTGTCGCTGCTGGGACGGGTGCTGCCACGGTCGCTGGCGGCCGCCGTGACCGCGGTGGTGCTGGCGGCGTTGGGCGGCTTCGCCGGTCTGCTGGGCGTCGACCAGGTGCGTCGCGCACTGCCCCT